>NZ_JBEOVY010000684.1:0-1008 GCF_040295745.1 Saccharopolyspora sp. NPDC002686 | reverse complement strand
AGGTCACCACCGATGGTGTTGCCCACGCTTCCGGACGTCGACCGCCTCAAGCGGCGCATCCAATCCCCTGACTACCGCGACTGGCGCGCGAAGGTTGAGAACGTCTACGGCTGCCTTCACCCGGTCCGCCTGTCCGGACTGTGGCAGATCACCGACAAGACCACCGGCGACGTCCTCACCCGCCCCGACGGGCGCCCGGCGCAGACCAGCGGCCACATCATGTCCCCCTGCGGCAACCGCCGCGAGAGCGTCTGCCCCGCCTGCTCCGACCGCTACGCCGCCGACGCCTTCCACCTCATGCGAGCAGGCCTGTCCGGTGGCTCCAAGGGCGTACCGGTCTCGGTGGCCGACAAGCCGCGGCTGTTCGTCACCCTCACCGCCCCCAGCTTCGGGCCGGTACACAACCGCCGCACCACCGCTAACGGGAAGCTCGCGCCGTGCCGCTGCGGCACCTACCACCACGAGCACGACCCGAAGATCGGCCAGCCGCTCGACCCCGAGACCTACGACTACACCGGCCACGTCCTCTGGCAGGCACACTCCGGGAAGCTCTGGAACGTCTTCACTCAGAAGCTCCGCCGCCACCTCGCCCGCGCTGCCGGACTCACCACCCGCGACTTCGGCAACCACGCCCGGCTGAGCTACGCCAAGGTCGCCGAATTCCAGAAGCGCGGCACCATCCACTTCCACGCCGTGATCCGTCTGGACGGCCCGGACGGTGCCGTGGACACCACCCCGCCGTGGGGCACGGCCGAGCTCCTGGCCGCCGCCGTCCACGCCGCCCATGCAGACACCACCGTGACCACTCCGGCCTTCGGTGACGGCCAGGTGCTCGAACTCTCCTGGGGTGAACAGGTCGACATCCGCCCAGTCCGCCCGGCAGAGGCACACCGCTTCGAGGACGACCGCGGGGCGATCAGCGATGACCGGATCGCCTCTTACGTGGCCAAGTACGCCACCAAGGGCACCGGCAAGTCCGAAGCCGCGGACCGCCCGATCCGCTCCCGC
>NZ_JBEOVY010000683.1:0-1016 GCF_040295745.1 Saccharopolyspora sp. NPDC002686 | reverse complement strand
CATCCTCATGTTCGAGCCCAGCGGGACCTCGACCGTCGGCGACCGCCACGACGAGCTCCCCGACCAGAAGACCGATCACCTCGCCGGTACGGCTCTCCTGCTGTCCAACAGCTACCACGGCGAGGCCGATCGGCCGACCCCGGAGAGGCCAGCGACCTGGACGATTCCTGGTCCGGTGCGGCCGGCGACCGTCGCAACCACCGTGCCGGGGAACTACCCCGACCTGCTGGTCACGCCGGCGGCGGCGGCCGGAATTCCGGCCAGCACCCAGCAGGTCCGCTTCGAGGTCGAGCTGGCGCCGACGGCGTCGCCAGACCTGATCGAGCGCATTCGCAACGTCGCGGCAGCTCACCTGGTCGAACCGTCGACCAGCGGCAAGGCGCCCTCGCTGGGGTCCGATCCGAAGCAGCAGCGGGATGCGGCGCTGGCCGCCGTCCGGCTTGCCCTGCTGGCCGGAGCCCTGGTGGTCTTCGCGCTGATCGGGTGCAGCTTGTTCGTCTCGGCCGCCGAGCAGATCCAGGAGCGGCGTCGCCCGCTGGCGGTGCTGGGCGCCGTGGGGGTGCCGCGCCGGACGCTGTGGCAGTCCTTGCTGCTGCAGAACGCCGTTCCGATGGTCGTGGCCACCGCGCTGGCCACGGTGACCGGCCTGCTGATCGGGGTGCTGGTGGTGATGGCCGAAGGGGAAGGCGCGGTGGTCGTCGACCTGCCCGGAATGCTCGGCCTGTTCGCCTTCGCAGCGGCCTCGGTCTTGGTGGTCACCGCGCTGAGCCTGCCCGCCGCGAGCCGCGCTGCCCGGCCGGAGGGGCTCCGAACGGAGTGATCAGAAGCGGGCGAACGCCCGCGCATCCCGGCGTTGTTGATAGTTGATGCGGTCCGTAGTTTCAGTGGTGATCGAAACAAATCTGGACATCAACGCACGAACGAGGGGATAGCGGAAAGGCCGCGAGCCATGCCGGCGCGGGCGCGGTGAGGGGGGGGGGGGCCCGGTAGGGTTGGGGTTTTTTGGCGCCCGGTTT
>NZ_JBEOVY010000682.1:0-1016 GCF_040295745.1 Saccharopolyspora sp. NPDC002686 | reverse complement strand
GCTGCTGCGCGGCGGCGTCCGCGGCGCGCTGCAGGAGCCCGGCCGCGTCGTTGATCGCCTGCTTGACCGAGACCTCCACGACCGGCTTGCCTGCGAAGCGGTCCCGGTCGCGCACGCCCACGTCGGCGGCCAGGATCACCGCGTCCGCCGCGTCGACGTCCGATGTGGACAGCGGGGTGGAACCGGCCGAACCCTGGGTTTCCACCAGCATCTCGTGCCCGGCGTCCTTGGCCGCCTGCTCCAGGGCTTCGGCCGCCATGTAGGTGTGCGCGATGCCCGTCGGGCACGCGGTGACTGCCACGTACTTCATGGCGCGACCTCCCCGCGCACGTACTCGGCGAGCTTCGCGGCGTCGGTGGCCTCGCGCAGGTTCTGCTTGAACTCCGCGCGCACCAGGCGCCGGGCCAGCGCGGCGAGCACCGTCATGTGGTCGGAACCGCCGCCTTCCGGGGCGGCGATCAGGAAGATGAGGTCCGCCGGACCGTCCTCGGCGCCGAAGTCGACCCCGGTCGCGCTGCGCCCGAAGGCCAGCGTCGGCGCGGTCACCGCCGCGGAGCGGCAGTGCGGGATGCCGATGCCGCCCTCCAGGCCGGTCGGCATCTGCTGCTCGCGGGCTTCGATGTCGGCCAGGAACTGCTCGACGTCGGTGACGCGCCCGGCGGCGGCCAGCCGCTCGGCCAGACCGCGCACCACGGCCTTCCGGTCGGTGCCGGCCAGGTCCAGGTCGACGAGTTCGGGGGTGATCAGTTCGGTAGTCATGCCGCCACTCCGCTGAGGCTCACTGATTTGTCCACTGCGCCCACCCGCACCGACTGCGGGTGGACGTCGTCCGGTGCGGGCATCCGGCTTCCGGCCAAGCCGACCGCCGCCCCGCCGTAGGCGACCGCGACGCGCAACGCGTCGAGGCCGCTGCCACCCGCCCGCAAGAAGCCGGCGAGCATCGCGTCTCATGCGCCGACGGTGCTGCGCACCTCCGGCACCTCGCTGGTGGCGTGCCAGGTGCCGGAGGCGGCGAC
>NZ_JBEOVY010000681.1:0-1061 GCF_040295745.1 Saccharopolyspora sp. NPDC002686 | reverse complement strand
GGCGACCGGTTCGCAGTCGACCTGCCGGTGCAGCGGTCTTGATCGCTTCACCTCCGGGGTCAACCGAGGTACCAGACCTGCATCCTCGGTGTCTCCGGCCGCTGTGTCCTGGGCGAAGCAGTAGAGCGGCTGCTGACCGCCGCCGTCGATCGGTCCAAGGGAAAATCAGCCGGCGGATCCCCGAACCGCGGGTGCGTTCGCGACGTACACCCGGGTGCAGGAGGGATCGGCCGATGCTGGACGGAGTGCGATGACAGCGAACGAGCAACTGCTCCGCGCGATGTACGAGGAGTACGGAGGCATGCTGATCGCGTTCGTCCTGCGGTACACGGCCGATCGGCAGCGCGCTGAAGACGTCGTGCAGGAGACCCTGTTGCGGGCGTGGCGCAATCTGGATTCGATCGACCCCGACCGCGGCGACCCGCGGTCGTACCTGTTCTCGATCGCGCGGAACATCCTGATCGACGACTGGCGTGCCGACCAGCGCCGCCCGCGGTTCGTGCGCGACGACGGTGCCGTCGAATCGTTGCCGGCCGCCGACGGCCTGGACCGGATGCTGGACGGCTGGCTCGTCGGCGAGGCGCTCCAACGACTGTCCACCCAGCACCGCACCGTCGTCGTCGCGCTGTACTTCCAGGGGCTCAGCGTGGCCGAAACGGCGGAGCAGCTCGGCATTCCGCGAGGAACGGTGAAGTCCCGCGCCTACTACGCGGTCCGATCGTTGAGAATGACCTTGGAAGAAATGGGGGTTGTCCGGTGAACGAGGAGCACGCGGCGATCCGCGAGCTGCTGGGGGCCTACGTGCTCGGCGGTTTGGACCCGGACGAGCGCCGACAGCTCGAGGAGCACCTCGGCCGCTGCGCCGAGTGCCGGGAAGAGCTGTCCGGCTACGCGGGCCTGCCCGGCTTGCTGCACCGCGCCGGTCCGCCGCCGGAGCCGGTCGAACCGCCGGAATCGATGTGGGCGGAGCTGATCCTGAAAGCCCGCACCGAACGACCGGCGTCACCGCGCAAGCGCAGGTGGTTGCTGGCCGCGGCGGCAGCGGTCCTGCTCGGTGCGGG
>NZ_JBEOVY010000680.1:0-1077 GCF_040295745.1 Saccharopolyspora sp. NPDC002686 | reverse complement strand
TTCTTTGACCAACCTGGTCACGACCCCAGTTCCTTTTCCCCTCTCCCCCACCCGCGCCGATCGACGCGGGTGGGTTTGCTACTGTGCCGCGAACCGTTCACGAGGCGAGGAGGTGAGACCGATTTCCCCCATGGCAGATCGGGTGCTCTCCTCCGACGACCTGACGCGTCGGTGATCGCGCTGGAGCGCCCGCCAGATCTTCGAAAGGCGCTCACGATTTCTTCTTCCTCTCTCTCCTCCGATGTGGTGGCCGCGCTGCGCTCGGCCGGGTGTGTTTTCGCCGAGGACGAGGCCGCTCTGCTGCACGATGCAGCGCACGACGACACCGAGTTGGCCGAGCTGGTGCGGCGACGCGTCAGCGGCCTGCCGTTGGAACAGGTGCTGGGCTGGGCGGAGTTCTGCGGATTGCGGATCTCCCTGTCCCCGGGGGTGTTCGTGCCCCGCCGCCGCACCGAGTTCCTCGCCGAGCAGGCGATCGCGCTGACCGGTTCCGGTCCGGTGGTGGAGCTGTGCTGCGGAGCGGGTGCCGTGGCCGCGGCAGTGCTCGTCGCTCATCCGTCGGTGGAGCTCTACGCCGCTGATGTCGATCCCGCCGCGGTGAGCTGCGCGGCGGGGAACCTGCCCGGTGCTGCCGGGGTCGTCCGCGGTGATCTGTACCGGGCGTTGCCCGACGAGCTGCGGGGCCGGGTCGAGGTGGTGGTGGCCAACGCCCCGTACGTGCCCACCGGTGAAGTCGGCATGATGCCGCCGGAAGCCCGGTTGCACGAGCCGGCGGTGGCTTTGGACGGCGGTGCCGACGGTCTGGACATCCAGCGGCGGGTGGCCGCCGAGGCACCTCGATGGCTCGCACCCGGCGGGAATCTGCTGATCGAGACCAGTCGCCGGCAGGCCCCGGGCACCGCTGCGCTGTTCACCGAAGCCGGGCTGCTCCCCCGCATCCTGCACTGCGAGGAGCGCGACGCCACCGTCGTGGCCGGAACCCGACCGCGCTGACACGCTCAACGCGGCACGGGTGTGCGGGAAGAGGACTGCCCGAGGTAATCAACGCGTTGTCCGGCGGCTCGGTCTACGAGGTGC
>NZ_JBEOVY010000679.1:0-1090 GCF_040295745.1 Saccharopolyspora sp. NPDC002686 | reverse complement strand
GAACTCCTCGTGCACAAGCGGGAATTGGCCGACGCGATCGTGGGTGGTGAAGCCGCGCTGAGCGAGCTGTCCGACGCCGAGCTTCGGCGACTGGTCGAGTTGAGGAGCGCCTGACATGTCCTACTACGACGACTTCGAGGACGAACCGGTGCGCGCAGAGACGTTCCCCGCGTTCCCGCCGGGCAAGCGGTACGGCAAGAAGTTCGCCGACACCTGGTGGGGCAACGCGTGGATCGAGGCGGTGGAGTACACCGCGCTCGACCCGGAACAACTGAAGAAGGGGCGCAAGTACGCGTTCGCCGGCCAGGTCGGGGCGATCACGGTCAGCCCCGGGCGGATCTCCGCGCCGGTGCACGACGGCGACCCGGACCAGCCGTACCGCACCGAAGTCCACCTCGCGGAGCTGACCGGTGCCGGGTGGGAGCGGTTCCTGGACCGGGTGGCCGGCCGGGCCGGGCACATCGCCGCGCTGCTCGACCGGGACATGCCGCCGGACCTGGTCGACACCGCCGAGGACGCGGGCGTGCGCCTGCTGCCGAGCTTCGGCGACCTCGAGACCGAGTGTGACTGCCCGGACTGGGACAGCCCGTGCAAGCACGCGGCAGCGCTGGCCTACCAGGTTTCCTGGCTGCTGGACCGGGATCCGTTTGTCCTGCTCCTGATGCGCGGCCGGGCCGAGGACGAGCTGACCGAGGAACTGCACCGGCGCAACGCCCGGCAGGGCGCGGACGACGGCGAAGCCACGTCGGGAACTCCCGCTACGGAGGCATGGGCGGCTCCGGTCGTTCCGCTGCCGGACGGGCCCGGTCCGGTGCTGGTCCCGCCGCTGGACCTGGCACCGCTGCTGGTGGACGTGGAGGTCGAGGAGCCCCCGGTCGACACCGCAGCACTCGCCGAGCTGGCGGCCGACGCGGCGACCCGCGCTCGCGCTCTCTTGTCCACAGTAGACGGCACGATGGTGTGAACCCTGGTTCCGCAGTTTCAATTGAAACTGTTTTCGACCAGCCCGTGTGCGTGATGCTGTGCGGCATCCTGCACCACCTCCTCGACGAGGAGGACCCCCAGGGCATCGTCGATTTCCTGCGCGAGG
>NZ_JBEOVY010000678.1:0-1100 GCF_040295745.1 Saccharopolyspora sp. NPDC002686 | reverse complement strand
CCGGACCAGCTCGTGTCGGTTGTGAGTGCGTAACAGTGTTCGAACACTGTTACGCACTCACGACCACTGATCAGCGGGTGGCGGAGCGTCGGGCTTCGGCGGGATCCGTTGCGGCCAAAGCGTTCTGCGCGGCCCGCTGCCAGTCCGCCAGAGTGCGTTCTGCCAGGGCGGCGCCGACGGCGGCCAGGGCCGCCGGGTTCATGGACAGGCTGGTGACGCCCAGGCCTGCCAGGACACCGGCCAGCTGGGGATCGGCCGCCGCTTCGCCGCAGACGCCGACCGGCTTGCCGCGCTCCTGGCCGGCTCGGGCCAGGCCTGCGATCAGGCGCAGCAGCGCGGGTTGCCACGGGTCGTTGAGCGCGGCGAGCGCGCCGACCATCCGGTCCGCCGCGAAGGTGTACTGGGCGAGGTCGTTGGTGCCGATGCTGACGAAGTCGACGACGTCGAGGAGCGCGTCCGCCGTCAGCGCCGCCGCCGGGGTTTCCACCATGCCCCCCGCGCGCTCGATCCCCGCAGCGCGGGCGCGTTCGGCGAACCACGCCGCCTCCGCCGCGGTCGCGACCATCGGTGCCATGACCGATACCTCCGCGCCGGTTTCCGCTGCCGCGGCGGCGATCGCGGTGAGCTGGCGGTCGAGCAGGTCGGGTCGGTCGAAGGCCACCCGGAGCCCGCGGACGCCCAGCGCAGGGTTGGGTTCTTCGCCGATCGCCAGGAACGGCAACGGCTTGTCCGCACCGGCGTCGAGGGTGCGCACCACCACCGGCTTGCCCGCGAAGGGTTCCAGCGCGGCCGCGTAGGCGTTGCGCTGCGCGTCGACGTCCGGTTCGGTCGTCGCGTCCAGGAAGCAGAACTCCGTGCGGAACAGGCCTGAACCCTCCGCCCCGGCGGCGATCCCGGCCTGCGCGTCGGCGGCCGAGCCGATGTTGGCCAGCAGCTTGACCCGGTGCCCGTCCGCGGTGGTGCCGATGCCGTTCCACTGCGACTGGTCGCGCACCGCCGCCTCCGGCGGCACCGCCTGCTCGAACAGCTCGACGGTGCCGGACGTGCCGTCGACGCGCGCCCCGGCGGCGTTCGCGGCCAGCACGCCGCGCGCCGCCACC
>NZ_JBEOVY010000677.1:0-1118 GCF_040295745.1 Saccharopolyspora sp. NPDC002686 | reverse complement strand
AACGCGGTGGGTGACAAGCGCGCGAAGGCCGTGCAACGGGCGCACCTGGAGCGATCTGCCGCTGGACCACGTGCAGTTTCAATTGAAACTGCGATCCGCCGTGCCTGGGTTCCGCAGTTTCAATTGAAACTGTGGTCCACGATGTGGGACGGAGCTCGGGTCAGACGTGGAGTTCGCCGCTGAGGACGGTGGTGGCCCGGCCGCGGAGGCCGACTCGGTCGGCGCGGAGCGCCATGCGGACGATGCCACCGCGGGCGGAGGCCTGCTCGCCGACGAAGTCCGCGCTCCGCGGGTCGCGGTGGAGCTTGGCGGCCCACCAGGTCGCGAGGGTGCAGTGGGCGGAACCGGTCACCGGGTCTTCCTGGATGCCGACCTGCGGGGAGAACACCCGGCTGACGAAGTCGACCCCGGGCCGGTCGCCGGGCGCGGTGACGATCACGCCGCGGGACGGGACGGTGGCCAGCGCCGCGAAGTCCGGTCGCACCGCGCGGACCTCGGCGGCCGACTCGGCGCGCACGAGCACCTTGGTCGCGGCCTGCGCCGTCTCCACGACGGTGATGCCGGGGAGCCCGGCGGCCAGGGCTTCCGGCGGTTCCACCGGCTCGGCCCGATCGGCGGGGAAGTCCATCTCGATCCAGCCGTCGTCGAGCGCGGTGCAGGTCAGGACACCGCTGCGGGTGTCGAACCGCTGATCGCCGCCGAGCACGTGCGCGGTGGCGAGGGTGCCGTGCCCGCACAGAGGAACCTCGGTGGTCGGCGTGAACCACCGCAGCGGCTTCGGCTCGCCCTCCGGGCCTGCGACCACGACGAACGCGGTCTCGGAGTGCCGGAGCTCGGCGGCCACCGACTGCATCCACGACTCCTCGGCGGGGGAGTCCAGCAGCACGACCCCGGCGGGATTCCCGGTGAAGGCGGTGTCGGTGAAGGCATCGACGACGAAAGCACGCACCCGGAAACCCTACGTCGCTCCCACCACCGGGCTCCGGTCCCCGCAAATTCAATGGAAATCGGACGTCCAAATTCCATTGAATTTGCGGTACCCGCGTTGGGGGGGGGGGGTGCGGGGGGTCTCGAGGACAAGGTGGGTGATGCGTGTCACGTGCTCGTCGGGGGGGGAG
>NZ_JBEOVY010000676.1:0-1131 GCF_040295745.1 Saccharopolyspora sp. NPDC002686 | reverse complement strand
TCATCCCGGCGTACCGGACGATCGACTCCGAGGAGGTCGCCCAGGGGGAGAGCGCCGCCGAGCGCGCCGGCCGGACCGAAACGGTGTACCGGCCGTCGAGGGCGGCACGCCGGGCGACTTCCACGGCTACAAGCGCGACATCGAGTCCATCGCCGAGGTGATCCGGCTGTGGACCACCCGCAACGGCCGGTGGATGTCGCCGAAGTACCTGGCCGGCGAGTCCTACGGCACGCTGCGCGCGGCAGCGCTGGCCGAGCACCTGCAGTCCCGGTACGGGCTCTACCCGAACGGCCTGCTGCTGATCTCCTCGGTGCTGGACCTGGGCACGGTCCGGTTCACCGACGGCAACGACCTGCCGTACTCGCTGTACCTGCCGACCTACGCGGCGATCGCGCACCACCACGGCAAGCACGGCGACCGGCCGCTGCGCGAGGTGCTCGACGAGGCCGAGGAGTACGCCGCCAAGGAGTACCAGTGGGCGCTGGCCCGCGGCGCGCGGCTGACCGACGAGGAGCGGGCCGAGGTGGTGCGCCGGGTCGCGGGGCTGTCCGGGCTCTCCGAGGACTACGTGGAGCGCGCGAACCTGCGCATCGAGCACATCCGGTTCTTCACCGAGCTGCTGCGCGACCGGCGGCAGACGGTGGGCCGGATGGACGGCCGGTTCACCGGCTGGGAGCCGGACGCGGCGGGCGAGCACTTCACCGACGACCCGAGCATCTCCGGGATCCTCGGGGCCTACGCGGCGTCGATCAACCACTACCTGCGCGAAGAGCTCGACTACACCAGCGACCTGCCCTACGAGATGATCACCAGCAAGGTGCAGCCCTGGTCCTACAAGGAGTTCGAGGGCGCGAGCGTGTCCGTCGTGGACAAGCTCGGCGCGGCGATGCAGGCCAACCCTCACCTGCGGATCCACGTGGGCTGCGGCTACACCGACGGCGCGACGCCGTACTTCGCGGCCGAGCACGTCCTGGCCCGGCTGCCGATCCCGCCGCAGCTGCGGGAGAACATCGACGTCCGCTACTACCCCGCCGGCCACATGATGTACGTGCATGAGCCCTCGCGGGTCCAGCAGTCCGCTGACCTGGCAAACTTCGTGACAGAAAGCCGTCCATAATGGATTTCGCGCGT
>NZ_JBEOVY010000675.1:0-1168 GCF_040295745.1 Saccharopolyspora sp. NPDC002686 | reverse complement strand
CCCCTTTCTCCCCCACCCCCCCGGGCACGCCCCCAAATTACATTGCATTTGGCGGGTCCGATTTCCATTGAATTTGCGGACCTCCGGAGCGGGGTTGGACGATCGATTATGGGATCTAGCTCCTCGGCTATGGGGAGTCCAGTCGATCACGGCTTTGCTGGGGGCATGTCCGACAACGAACTGAAGTCAGTGCTCGTCCTCGGTGCCACCGGCCGGACCGGTCGCCGGGTCCTCGATCGCCTCTCCGCCCTGGGACGGCCGGTGCGCGCCGGATCCCGCTCCGCCGCACCGGCTTTCGACTGGACGGATTCCGCCGGCTGGCCCGCCGTGCTGTCCGGCGTCGACGCCGCGTACGTGTCCTACCAGCCGGATCTCGCCGTTCCCGGGGCTGCCGAGGTGGTCCGAGAGTTCGCCGAGTTGGCCGTGCGCAGCGGGGTCCGGCGGCTGGTGCTGCTGTCCGGCCGCGGGGAGACCGGTGCGCAGCAAGCCGAGGCGGCAGTCCGCGCATCCGGTGCGGAGTGGACGGTCGTGCGCGCGGCCTGGTTCCAGCAGAACTTCTCCGAGGACTTCCTGGTCGAAGCCGTGCGGGCCGGGGAGGTCGCGCTGCCGGTCGGTGCGGTGGGGGAGCCGTTCGTCGACGCCGACGACATCGCCGACGTCGCGGTCGCGGCGCTCACCGAGGACGGGCACGCGGGGCAGACCTACGAGGTGACCGGGCCGCGGCTGCTCACGTGCGCCGAGGCGGTCGGCGAGATCGCCGCTGCCGCCGGACGCGACATCGCATACCTGTCGATCAGCACCGAGCAGTACCGCGCGGCGATGGCCGAGCACGGCGTGCCGCCGGAGGTCGTGTCGATGGTGGAGCACCTGTTCACCGAAGTCCTCGACGGCCGCAACGCCCACCTGGCCGACGGCGTCCACCGAGCCCTGGGCCGCGAACCCCGCGATTTCGCCGACTACGCCCGGAGAACCGCTCCCACCGGGGTCTGGAACCCGCTCATCTGAGCACCGGGAACCGCAGTTTCAATTGAAACTGCGGGCACCAGGCACGGAGATCTGCAGTTCGCTCGGTGGGACGCGGTGTCGCAGCAGTGCGAGAACCAGGTCACGCGGGGCCTGCTCACCGAGCTGGCGGTGGAGAAGCTGGAGTCGCGGACCGAGGAAGGCC
>NZ_JBEOVY010000674.1:0-1194 GCF_040295745.1 Saccharopolyspora sp. NPDC002686 | reverse complement strand
GCTGGACTGGTCGCCGCGCGGCGCGCCGCCGGCCGCTGGCATCGGTCCGGCCATGGTGGGCGCACCGCTCGCCGGAGCATCCACATTGGACGAAGTGGTGCTGGCCGGAGTGCTCGGGGAACGTTCGGCATCCGGGTGTGAACCGGTTCCTCCGCCGCCTCCCTGCGGGATGCCGCCGCCAGCACCGCCGCCACCGCCGCCGTGCGGGATGCCGCCGGTTCCACCGCCGCCGCCCTGCGGGGTTCCGCCGTCCGCGCCGCCGTGCGTGGATCCGCCGGCTGGCGTGGCTGAACCTCCGCTGTTGGGCGAGGAGTCGCCCGCTGCGCTGTGGGAGGTTCCGCCGCTCGAGTGGCTGCTGCTCGGGGTGTCGCCGCTGGACGTGTGGCTCACGCCGCCGGCGTCCGGGGACTGGCTGCGGGGCGTTGCGCCACTGTCGCCGGATCCGTGGGAGGTGCTGCCGGAGTCCACATGGGACTGTCCGGAACCTCCTGGTGTGCTGTGGGAATCCGGCGAGCTCGTCGACATCGTGTCCGGTCGGGACGAAGAGCCGCCGTGCGAGGAGCTGGAATCGCCTCCGCCGCCGGGGGATCCGTCGCCACCGCTGTGCGAGGAACCGGAACTGCTCGACGGGGTGGCGGAATCGCCTCCGCCGCCGGACGAGCTGCTGTGCGACGAACCGGAATCGCCGCCACCGCCCGGGGATCCGTCGCCGTGCGAACCGGAACCACCGGATGACGTGACGGTCGGGCCGCCGTCGGAGCCTGAACCACCGGGGCCGCCGTCGCCGGACACAGCGCTGGAGCGACCGGTCGGGCCGCCGTCCGAGCCGGTGCCGCCCTCGCTGGAATGCGTGCCGGACGTGCTCGTGCTGTTGGGGCCACCGTCGCCGCCGGAACCACCGCTGCCCTCGCCGGAGCTAGTGCCGCCACCGGACCCGGAGCCACCACCGTCTCCGCCGCCGGACCCGGACCCGCCGCCTTCGCCGCCGCCGTTTCCGCCGGAACCGCCGCCGCTGGTGTCGGGGACGTCGACGTCGCCGCCCCGGCCGAGGGCTTCGCCGCCCGCGCCCATCCCGGCGCCGGTCACGCCGCCGGACAGCGCGCCCTTGCCGACGTCGCCCCAGTCGATCTTGCCCTCGGTGATCAGCTGCTCCGCTGCGCTGCCGACCGCGCCTTCGGCGGCGCCGACCGCGCC
>NZ_JBEOVY010000673.1:0-1205 GCF_040295745.1 Saccharopolyspora sp. NPDC002686 | reverse complement strand
GGCCTTCCTCGGTCCGCGACCCCAGCTTCTCCACCGCCAGCTCGGTGAGCAGGCCCCGCGTGACCTGGTTCTCGCACTGCTGCGACACCGCGTCCACCAGCGCAGCCCCGCTCAAACCGGAGGCCGAACCGCCCGCGGCCAGCACCGCTCGGTGCAGCTCGGCGTAGACGGGCTCGGTGAACGCTTCGTCCGGCAGCGCGTCGTACATCGGTCCGGCCAGCGCGGGCTCCTGCAGCGCCGCCTTCAGCAGCTCGCGCTCCGCCCAGCGCGGATCGTGCAGCTGCGGCCGCTTGGGCAGGTCGACGTCCATGCCCAGCGACTGCTGCGCCTTGTCGCGCTGCGGTCGGCGCTTGGTGCGCGACGGGGTGCCCGAGCTCTGCCGGACCCGCCGGACCACCTGGTTCTCGTCGTTCCAGCCCGCCCACCAGGCGAGCCTGGCTGCGTAACCGTCCCGGCTCGCCGGGTCCTTGATCTGCGCGACCAGCGGCACGGTCCGCTTCAGCGCAGCGACGCGGCCGTCGACAGAATCCAGGTCGTAGTCGGTCAGCAGGCTGCGGATCGCGAACTCGAACAGCGGGCGGCGCCGGGCCACCAGATCGCGCACCGCCGCGTCGCCCTTGGCCTCGCGCAGCTCGCACGGGTCCATGCCGTCCGGGGTGATCGCCACGTAGGTCTGCCCGGCGAACTGCTGCTCGCCCTCGAACGCCTTCATCGCCGCCTTCTGCCCGGCCTCATCACCGTCGAAGGTGAAGATGACCTCGCCGCGGAACGCGTCGTCGTCCATCATCAGCCGGCGCAGCACCGAGATGTGGTCGTCACCGAAAGCCGTGCCGCAGGAGGCCACCGCCGTCGGCACCCCGGCCAGGTGCATCGCCATCACGTCGGTGTAGCCCTCGACCACCACCGCCTGGCGGCGCTTGGCGATCTCCCGCTTGGCCAGGTCGATGCCGAACAGGACCTGGGACTTGTTGAAGATCGGGGTCGCCGAGGTGTTGACGTACTTCGCCTGGATCGGGTCGTCGTCGAAGAGGCGGCGCGCGCCGAACCCGACCACGTCACCGCCGAGGTCCTTCAGCGGCCACAGCAACCGCCGGTGGAACCGGTCGATCGGGCCGCGGCGGCCTTCCTTGGACAGACTGCACGTGCCCGATCACCCCGGCCTTGGACGCCGCGTAGTTGCCCTGCCCGACGTTGCCCGCGATGCC
>NZ_JBEOVY010000672.1:0-1210 GCF_040295745.1 Saccharopolyspora sp. NPDC002686 | reverse complement strand
AGGAGGACAAGCCCAGCTCGGGGAACAGCGCGAGCACCGCGTGGTCGGCGGCCGCGCGTCGTGCCAGCTCGATGGTGCGGTCGGCGTTGAGCTCGGGGTCGGCGCCGCCGACCACGGGCACGCCTGCGGCGACCCGTGCGAAACCGTGCCGGTACAGAGATTCGAATCCAGCCATCGCGGACACCCCGGTTCCAACGAGCTTCCCCAGTCTCGCTCAACGCGGTGCAACCGACCGGTCGTGCCAGCGCTTCAGGAGGGGCGGACGCACGGTCTAGCTGCGCTGACGGCGGCCGGGGACGAAGGACCCTTAAGCGGGAACCGAAAGGCGAACAGCCTGGAGGTAGCCCGTTCCAGGAGCGTCCGATGAACTTCCGCCGGTTTGCGCGAACGATGGGGCTGACGTCGAATCCGCTTCGGCGCCGCTCGGACAAGGTCGTGACCGCGTTGATCCTCGGACTGCTCCTCATCGGCCTGCTCGGTGTCCCGGTCGCGGCGGTGGTGGCGGGGGAGACGTCCTACGACGCGGGTTTGCGCGCTGCCGCAGCCGCCGCTGCCACGCGGCACCAGGTCGATGCCACCGTGCTCAGCCCGCCCACGCCCGATGCGGTCGAGACCGGTTCCGATGTCAAACCCCAGCGCTACTCGGCCGAGGTGCGGTGGACGGGAGCGGACGGAGCTCCGCACTTCGCGACGGCCTCGGTGGCGCCGAGCACCGTCGTGGGCAGCGCGGTCCCGCTGTGGGTCGACACCTCGGACCGGCTCTCGACGCCGCCGCGGAGCGAACGCCAGATCCACGATGCGGCCACCGGGACGGCCTTCGGTGCGTGGGCGGCGGGAGAAGTGGTGTGCATCGCGCTCATCGCCGGCGCCCGGGCTGCGGGAGAAGCACTGGGAATCCGTTCCTGGGCCAGGGAGTGGGAGGTCGTCGGGCCGAAGTGGACCCGTCGCCAGCAGTACTGAGCCGTCGGGCGGTGCGCTGCGTCAATCCCGGGTGCTTCCGAGCTGCGGCTCGGCGCTGCGGTGCCCTTGTACTCGGGGCATCCGGTGACCTCGTCGGCGTGGGACGAGGTGAGGTCGTTCAGCGCCGCGTCGGGAAAGTGGAAGGCTGCGAAGACCTCGTGACCATCGCCTCTAGCCGGGCTGCGGCGGGTGCTCCACGGTCGGGGGTGCCCTCCCGGAACGGAGGCGAGGACATGGGTGACAGGACTGA
>NZ_JBEOVY010000671.1:0-1218 GCF_040295745.1 Saccharopolyspora sp. NPDC002686 | reverse complement strand
GGGTGGACGCCCACTCCCGCGACCTCGCGGTCGTCGCGCCCGTGCTCGCCGAGGCCCGCGCCGGGCGGTTCGAGTGGCAGCCGCTGATGTTCCACCTGGCGGGCATCCCGAGCTACCTCGTGCTGGCCGAGCTGGCGATCAACCGGGTCCTGCACGGCGAACTACCGCGCCCGGAGTACCCGCAGGCGTTGCGGGAAGCCGCGCCGGCGGTCTGGTGGCAGCAAGCCTCGCTCGTCCTGACCTACGCACGTGCGAACCACGCGCCCCACGGCCGTCTCGCTGAGACGGCCGGAGCGATCGCCCAAGCGGCCTGCCAATCGGCGCACGCGGTCCTGGCGGCGCGAGGGGAGTGGGTGACCAACGAGAAGCGCCTGCTCGCCAAGGCGGGCCTGCGCGCGGTGGACGAGGTGATCGCAGGCCTGTCGCCGGACTCGTTGGTCGCGGCGGTCGACGAGGCGCGCGCGTTGTGCGGAATCGGTGGCCGGGAGCTCCTGGCCTGAAACGGGCTTCGGCGCTGTGAGCAGGGACTGGAGCCCCGATTGCAATGTGAATCTCTTTCGGGTGAGAGATCGGCTAGAGTCATCGCCGTCACGGCTCCCCCCTCCGTGGCAATGAGGCGCCCGGCCGGAACCCCCAGCGGGCGGGGCGCCCGTCGGAAAAGGCGTCCCCGTGCCCGGTTGACGGGCGCGGGGACGCTTTCGTCCGGGCGTCACCGGCTCTTGACCGCAGTTGCGTAACAGTGTTTTATAACGATGTTACGTGATCTGAGGGGGCTGCATGCCGGAGTTGTCGTTGAGCGCGGCGAGCCAGTACGTCGCGGGAGCCACGCTGTTGACCATCGTCACGATCGAGTTCGGCGGCTGGTTCCTGACCAAGGTCGTCCGGGGGCAGGTACCGATGACCGAGTTCCAGCGCAACTTCGCCCGCGCCGGGCACGCGCACGCCGGGGTGCTCGTCACGCTCGGGCTGGTCTGCCTGGTGCTCGCCGACGCCACCGCGCTGACCGGTGCACTCGGGTGGCTGGCCCGGCTCGGGGTGCCTGCTGCGGCGGCGCTGATGTCGGCCGGGTTCTTCCTGTCCTCGCTGGGGCGGGACGTGCACCGGCCGAACCGGCTGATCGCGCTGGTCTGGCTCGGCGCGCTGTCGCTGGCCGGTGGTGTGGTGACGCTGGGCGTCGGGCTGCTGGTGGCCTGAGGTCGTGAGTGCGTAACAGTGTTC
>NZ_JBEOVY010000670.1:0-1227 GCF_040295745.1 Saccharopolyspora sp. NPDC002686 | reverse complement strand
GTCTCCGCCAGGTGCAGGGCAGCGCCGATCTCGACGTTGGAGGAGCCGCGCGCCAGCTCCACGAGCACGTCGCGTTCGCGCCCGGTCAGCTCGCCATGGAGCCGTTGAGCCGGTCCAGCGCGTCGGTCATGTGGGCTTCGAGGCGCTCGAGCAGGACCTTCTCGTCGCCGGACTCGATGGCGTCCACCAGTCCCTTGTGCTCGTCGACCAGCGCCTGGACGTCCGCGTGGTACTTGTCCTGCAGCGCGGTCAGGCACATCCGCTTCTCCACCAGCAGGGTCTGCGCCATGCGCTGCAGCCGCGCGCTGCCCGAGACCCGCACCAGCGTCTCGTGGAACTCCTGGTCGGCGTCGGCCAGCTCTATCGGGTCTCCCTTGCCCGCGGCCGCGACCATCCGGCTCTGCGCGGCGGTCAGCTCGGCCACCGCCTCCACCCGGTGGTGGCGCACGATCTGCTCGCACGCCGCGCGCTCCACCGCCAGCCGCGCCAGGTAGATGTCCTGGACGTCCTCGGCGTCGAGGTCCATCACGAACAACCCGCGGTGCGGCTCGCTGCGCAGCAGTCCTTCGGCGACCAGCCGCTGCATCGCCTCCCGCAGCGGGCCGCGGCTGACGCCCAGCCGGGCGGCCAGCTCGGCCTCACCCAACTGGCTGCCGGGTGGCAGCGATCCGTACATGATCGCCGCGCGCAGCTGATCGGCCACGATCGCCGCGGTCGACTTGCGCTGCACCGGCTCTAACTCACCCGGCTGCTGGTTCTGCTCGTCGGTCCCGAGCACCTGACACCATCTCCTCAATCCGGGGAGCCACTGCGCTCCCCGACTGCTCCCCTGCGGAACAGCTCGCCCAATCCGTCGCGCGCCTGCTGATCCCCGGCGAGCCGCAGCGCCTCCCAGGCGCTGACCTGGTTGGCCGTGAGCACCGGCTTGCCGAGCTCCTCCTCCAGCTCGTCCAGCCACGCCGCGGTGTGCAGCGCGGTGTCGGGCATCAGCAACGCATCGGCCCGGTCGTCGTCGTTGGCCGCGGCGAAGGCCAGCACCTCATCGCGCCCGAGCGTGCCCACCTCGGCGGCGGTGATGATCCCGCGGCTGGACAGCCGCACCACCTCCAGCTCGGCGGCCTGCAGGAACTCCACGAACTTCGCGGCCACATCAGCCGGGTAGGTCGCGGCCACCGCGACCCGCCGCAGCCCGAGACGTGCTGCGGCGTGCACGAACGCGAAGGAGGT
>NZ_JBEOVY010000669.1:0-1271 GCF_040295745.1 Saccharopolyspora sp. NPDC002686 | reverse complement strand
GCCGGGACCGTGGGCAGGCGGCGGATCCGGGAGGCCGCGATCGGGGTGGTCTCGTCGTGCCCGATCTGGTCCAGCACGTCCTTGACGTGCAGATATCCGCGCATCGTCCCGTCGGCGGAGCGGACCGGGAACCGGGAGAACCCGGTCTCGGCGACCACCCGTTCCACATCGCCCAGCGTGGGGCGGGCGGGCAGTGTGGTGACCTCGCTTAGCGGCACCAGCACATCAGCAACACGGTGCTCGATCGACGACAGGGTCTGGGCCAGGCGGCGGTGTTCGGACTGATCGATCAACCCCTCACGGCGGGACTCGACCAGCAGCTCGGCCAGCTCGGCGGAGGTGTAGGCGGTGTCGAGTTCGTCCTTGGGCTCGACCCGCAGCAGCCGCAGCACCGTGTTGGCGACCATGTTGAACACCGCGATCAACGGCCGCGCCAGGGTCACGAACCCGACCAGCGGCGGCACCAGCCACAACGCCACCTTCTCCGGCTCGGCCAGGGAGAGGTTTTTGGGAACCATCTCACCGACGAGCACGTGCAGCACCACGACCAGCGCCAACGCGATCGCGAACGCCACCACATGTGTCACGGTCTCCGGGATGCCCAACGCGGTGAACGGCACCTCCAACTGGTGCGCCACCGCCGGCTCACCAAGACGCCCCAAACCCAGCGAGCACAGGGTGATACCGAGCTGGGCGCTGGTGAGCATCAACGAGCCCTGCTGACTCGCGTTGATCACCACACGCGCCCGGGTCTTGCCCTGCGCCGCCAACGCCTCCAACCGGTCCCGACGCGACGACAGCAACGAGAACTCCGCACCCACGAAGAACGCGTTCAACAACAACAGCACCACACCGAGCAGAATCGCGAACCCATCGCTCATCGGGCCGCTCCCGTCGCCTCGGCGGGCTCGGGTTGGCGGGTCAGCCGCAGCTCGGCGATGCGGTTGCGGTCCATTCGGGACACCGTCAGCGTCCAGCCGTCCAGGGGCAGGCTGGCGCCGACCTCGGGGATGCGGCCGAGATCGGCCAGCACGTACCCGGCCACCGTCTCGTAGTCGTCGCCGTCGGGCATGGCCAAGCCGGTCGCCTCGACGAATTCGTCGGGGCGGAGCAGGCCGGAGATGATCCAGGTGTGCTCGTCGGCGCGGCGCACCGGGGCGACCTCCCGGCGGTCGTGCTCGTCGCGGACGTCGCCGATGATCTCCTCGACCACGTCCTCCAAGGTCACGATGCCGGCCGAGCCGCCGTACTCGTCGACCACGACGGCCAGC
>NZ_JBEOVY010000668.1:0-1276 GCF_040295745.1 Saccharopolyspora sp. NPDC002686 | reverse complement strand
GTCAGCTGCGGCGGGCTCGCTTGGCCTTGCGCGGGGGCGGCAGGGCGCCTTCGGCGCGCAGCCGGGCCGCGTGCTCGGCCAGGGCGTCCACCAGGTCCTCGACGCGCGGGACCTCCGGCTGGACGTCGACCCGCAGGCCGAACTCCTTGGCCGTCTCCGCCGTGTTCGGGCCGATGCAGGCGACCAGCGTCCGGGCGTGCGGCTTGCCCGCGATGCCGACCAGGTTGCGGACCGTGGACGACGAGGTGAAGCACACCGCGTCGAACCCGCCCGTCTTGATCATCTCGCGGGTCTCGGCGGGCGGCGGCGCGGCGCGGACGGTGCGGTAGGCCGTCACGTCGTCGACCTCCCAGCCGCGCTCGCGCAGGCCTGCCGACAGCGTCTCGGTGGCGATGTCCGCGCGCGGCAGCAGCACCCGGTCGACCGGGTCCAGCACGTCGTCGTGCGGCGGGAAGTCCTGCAGCAGGCCTTCGCTGGACTGGTCACCGGAGGGCAGCAGCTCCGGGATGATCCCGAACTCGCGCACCCGCTCCGCGGTGGCCTCGCCGACGCAGGCGATCTTCACGCCGGAGAACGCGCGGGCGTCCAGGCCGAACTCGCCGAACTTCTCCCACACCGCCTTGACGGCGTTCGCCGAGGTGAACACCACCCACTGGTAGCGGCCGTCGACCAGGCCCTTGACCGCGCGCTCCATCTGCGCGGGGCTGCGCGGCGGCTCCACGGAGATCGTCGGCACCTCGTGCGAGACGGCGCCGTGCGACCACAGGCGCTCGCTCATCACACCGGCCTGCTCCTTGGTGCGCGGCACCAGGATCTTCCAGCCGTACAGGGCGCGCGACTCCCACCAGGAGAGCTTGCTGCGGTCGGACACGACCTCGCCGATGGTCACCACCAGGTGGCCCTGCAGCTCACCGGCGTCGGCGGCCAGCGAGGCCAGCGTCGTGTCGATCGTGCGCTGCTGCACCGTGGTGCCGGAGGCGGTCACCGCGACCGGCGTGGTCGCGGCCTTGCCGTGCTCGACCAGTCGGGACGCGGCCTCGGCCAGGTGGCTGCCGGTGGTGTGCAGCACCAGCGCGCCGGGCGAGGCGGCCAGGGCCGCCCAGTCCACGTCGCCGCGGACGTCCACCTCGGTGTGCGCGGCGCCGAGCGCGACACCGGCGTAAGCCGGAACCGCGCTGCCACCGGCGACACCCGGGACCACGTCGAACGCGGCACCGGTCTTGGCGACCTCCTGGACCTCGCGGACCACCGCGTCGGCGGTCAGCGGGTCACCGGC
>NZ_JBEOVY010000667.1:0-1280 GCF_040295745.1 Saccharopolyspora sp. NPDC002686 | reverse complement strand
GTTCTCGATGTCTGTGGGTTTTTATACATTAACCTCTCTAACACAGATGCTGTGGGTGTTTTGTCGTCAGCGGGCCACCACGGCCCGGCCGCGGCCTTTCCGTCTGCGTCGGCACTGATCGGATTCGGTTGATCGCGCTCCGTATTAACTCACTTGGGTTAGTCGTGGTCCGCATCTCACAGTGGGTGATTGATTTTCGATTTTTAGATTGCCGAACGATAACGAGGCGACCTGGTAAAACGCCGACATCGCGGCGATCTTGCTGGCGTTTCTATGACGATGGTCACTCTCTGATGGTTTGGTCTCCGGAATCTCGCTACGTAGCGTGGCCCTCCGTCGGCACCCCCGAAGCCGACCGAGCAAGACCGGAAGTCCGCAGCGCCGAACCCTGCCCGGCGGACTTTTCGAACCCCCGACACGCATCAGGGGCAGGGGCCTGACGACCCGCGGCGGCAGTTCGCACCGGGCCGATCCCGATCGGCTCAGCGCGCCGCCACCGGTGCCAGCGCAGGCATTGCTGGAGACGAAACATGGCTTTCTCCCGAGGCAAGCACCGCAAGTCCGCCACCGGCCGCAACCTCGCCCGGGTGGCGCTGGCCGGCGCGGTCGTCGCCACGCCGTTCGCCCTGGCCGCGCCCGCCAACGCCGCGTCGACGTCCACCTGGGACGCGGTCGCGCAGTGCGAGAGCGGTGGCAACTGGTCGATCAACACCGGCAACGGCTACTACGGCGGCCTGCAGTTCAACGCTTCCACCTGGGCTGCCTACGGCGGCACCAGCTACGCCTCGAACGCTTCGCAGGCCAGCAAGGCCCAGCAGATCGCGGTCGCCGAGCGCGTGCTCCAGGCCCAGGGCCCCGGCGCCTGGCCGGTGTGCTCGAAGAAGGCCGGCCTGACCAAGGGCGGCGGCACCGAGCACCAGGACGTCGCTTCGGGCAGCACCAGCAAGAAGGTCACCCCGAAGACCGAGACCAAGCAGCAGACCAAGACCGAGACGAAGACCCAGGTCAAGAAGACCGTGTCGGTCGAGGGCACCTACACCGTCCAGTCCGGCGACACGCTGGGCACGATCGCCGAGAAGCACGGCGTCGACTGGAAGAAGCTCTTCGAGCTGAACAAGGACGTCGTCAAGGACGCGAACCTGATCTTCCCGGGTCAGCAGCTGACCCTGAAGTGACCCACCTGGTCCGCGGGACCAGGTGATCCACGGGGAACCCCGCCTGCCTCTCTCCGGCGGGGTTCCCCGTGCTTCTTCGAGGGCTCGCGGCCGAACTCCGCTCAT
>NZ_JBEOVY010000666.1:0-1289 GCF_040295745.1 Saccharopolyspora sp. NPDC002686 | reverse complement strand
GACCTTGGTGGCCGTCCAGCCCTTGCTTTCGTCGTCGAGGTCGGCGAAGCGTTCGTTGCCGCCGCTGCAGCTGGTCGCGTGGCTGGTGGTCGGGCGCAAGCCGGTGCCGGTGGAACGCCCGGTGCGGGTGTCGCCGCTGGTGCGCGCGGCCCGCGCCGACCTCGGCGGCAACGCGCTGAACGACGCCATCGCGGTGCGTCCGGCCTTCGGCCTGGCGCGCGGTCTGGTCACCGTGGACAGCAAGGGCGTGGACGGCGCGGTCAACGGCATCGCCGGGATCCTGGGCTTCACCTCCGGCCGGCTCCGCCGCTGGCAGACCGGGTTCGTCCGGTCCTACGCCCTGTCCATGCTCTTCGGCGGCATCGTGGTGATCGCCGCCCTGATGGCAGTGGGGATCCCGTCATGACCAACTACGTCCACTGCGGACTCGGTCGGCCGAGCGAGCTCCGGGAGGAGATCCGATGACCCTGCTCGTCGCACTGATCCTGCTGCCGATCGCCGGGTCGGTGGTGGTGGCGCTGCTGCGCGGCAACGCGCCGGCGGCGAAGTGGACCGCGCTCGGGTTCTCCCTGGTGGAGCTCGTGCTCGCGCTCGCCGCGTGGGCCGCCTACGACCCGGTCGGCCCGCGGCTGCAGCTCACCAGCTCGGTGGAGTGGATCCCGGCGTTCGACATCCGCCTCTCGCTCGGCGTGGACGGCATCGCGCTGGTGATGATCGCGGTGATCGCGCTGCTCACCCCGCTGGTGCTCGGCTACAGCTGGGGCGAGCGGCTGCCGGCGGGCCGCACGCACGGCGGGTTCTTCTCACTGCTGCTGCTGGAGCAGGCGCTGACGGTGGCGGTGTTCGCCGCGACCGACCTGTTCCTGTTCTACGTGCTGTTCGAGATCATGCTGATCCCGATGTACTTCCTCATCGGCGGCTACGGCGGCGAGCACCGCACCTACGCCGCGGTGAAGTTCTTCCTGTACTCCTTCCTCGGCGGCCTGATCATGCTGGCCTCGGCGATCGGCGCCTACGTCTACAGCGCGGAGGTCACCGGCCAAGGCACCTTCGACTGGGCGACCCTGGTGCCGGTGCTGCGCGACGCGCCGATGAGCGTGCAGGTGTGGCTGTTCCTCGGCTTCTTCACCGCATTCGCCATCAAGGCCCCGCTGATCCCGTTCCACACCTGGCTGCCGGACGCCGCGCAGCAGGCGCCGATCGGGGTCGCGGTGATCGTGGTCGGCGTGCTGGACAAGGTCGGCACGTTCGGCTTCCTGCGCTACAGCCTGCCGCTGACGCCGGGCGCC
>NZ_JBEOVY010000665.1:0-1291 GCF_040295745.1 Saccharopolyspora sp. NPDC002686 | reverse complement strand
GATCGGTGGTTTCGGCGGAATCGCGGAGGTCCGGGTCAGATCGCCGGGGGGCGGTTCTCGAACGGGGTGGACAGGACCACCGTCGTGCGGGTGGAGACCTTCGCCGCTTCGCGGATCTGGCGGAGCAGTTCCTCCAGCCCCAGCGGGGAAGCCACCCGCACCTGCAGGATGTAGGACTCGTCGCCGGCCACCGAGTAGCACGACTCGATCTGCGGCAGGTGCTCCAGGCGCTGCGGGTAGTCGTCCGGCGCGGCCGGGTCGATCGGGGTCAGCGAGATGAACGCGGTGAGCGGCAACCCGATCTGGTCACCGTCCACTTTGGCCGTGTACCCCTGCAGCGCACCGCGCTGCTCCAGCCGCCGAACCCGTTGGTGCACGGCGGAAACGCTCAACCCGACGCGCTCGGCCAGGTCGGTGAAACTGCACCGGCCGTCGCGCGCCAGCTCGCGCAGGATGGCCCGGTCGGTGGCTTCCAGCACGGCTGGAGTCGCGGCTCGCTCGCTCACGCCGGCAGCACCACCAACTCGTGCGGCTGGTTGTTCACGCTCTCGACGCCGTCCTCGGTGACGATGACGATGTCCTCGATGCGCGCGCCCCAGCGACCCGGCTGGTAGATGCCCGGCTCGACGCTGAAGGCCATGCCCGCCTCCAGCTGGATGGTGTTGCCGCCGACGACGTAGGGCTCTTCGTGCACGTCGAGCCCGATGCCGTGCCCGGTGCGGTGCACGAAGAACTCGCCGAACCCGGCCGCGGCGATCGGCTCGCGGGCGGCGGCGTCGATGGATTCCGCGGTCGCGCCGGGGCGGACCGCTTGCACCGAGGCGCGCTGCGCGGCTTCCAGCACGGCGTAGGTCTCGCGGACGTCGGCCTGCGCCGGTTCGCCGATCGAGTAGGTGCGGGTGCAGTCGGAGTTGTAGCCCTCCGGGATCGGGCCGCCGATGTCGATCACGACGACGTCGCCGCGCTGGATCACGCGGTCCGACACGTCGTGGTGCGGGCTGGCGCCGTTGGGGCCGGAGCCGACGATGACGAACGCCGCCTCGGTGTGGCCCTCTTCGATGATCGCGGCGGTGAGGTCGGCCCCGACCTCGGCCTCGGTGCGGCCGGCCTTGAGGAACTCGGCCATCCGGTTGTGCACCCGGTCGATGGCCGCCCCGGCCTTGCGCAGCGCCTCGATCTCGGCGGCGTCCTTGCGCATCCGCAGCTCGCGCAGCACGCGCCCGGCGAGCACCTGCTCGGCGTCGGGCAGCGCGGCGCGCAGCGGCAGGACGTGCAGCGCGGGCATCGCGTC
>NZ_JBEOVY010000664.1:0-1295 GCF_040295745.1 Saccharopolyspora sp. NPDC002686 | reverse complement strand
GCTGCCCGTCTCGTGCCGACAAGGCGTTAACAGGAACTTTTCTCCCGCTCGCAACCCAAAATCGGTCAAATGGCGAAGGGTGTGGCGAGGGGGTTCTCCAGATGTCCAGCACCACCAGTTCCAGCACCGCCCACCGGACCCGTCGACAGCCCTCGAGCAAGAGCGGCCAGGCCGGTCCGACGATCCCCGTGCCCTACGTGACGGCGGAGCTGCACACCGCCAAGATCCCGCTGCCCGGCGGCAAGGAGGTCTCCTCCGCCGTCGACACCGTGCGCGGTCAGCTGCCCTCCGCGGACCAGCTGCTGTTCTACGGCGGGTTGACCGCGGCCGCTGCCTTCAGCGTCATCGAATGGCCGGTGGCGGCGGCGATCGGCATCGGGAACGCACTCGTCCAGCGCAGCGTGCACAAGGAGCGCGGCGAGGGCTGATCGCGAGGAACCGCCGATGCCACTGGGCTGGCTGCTCACCAAAGCAGCCGAGGTCGCCGCACCGGTGCTGCACGCAGCCCGCACCAAGGCGGCCGCTCCCACCGGTCGACGGGTCTGGGCCGGCCGACGCCGCAGCCACCTGGAGATCCGGGGCGTGCACGAACCCGGCTCCGAGGCCGCTGCGCGCGAAATCGAAGCCCGGGTCCTCGCCGCCGACGGCGTGCGCAGCGCCGAGGTCAACAGCGTGCTCGGACGTGTGGTCGTCGAGCACGATCCCGACGTCGTGGACATCGCGGAGCTGTCGCGGCTGATCTCCGAGGCCGAGCACGAGCACGATCTGGACGACGCGGTGATGTCCCCGCGCAGCACCGCCCACCCGGCCAACACCGAACCGGTGCTCCGCGACGCGGCAGCGCTGGTCATCAGCCTGGCCGGGCTCGGCTACTCCGCAGCGGCCTCGCTGCTGCCGGTGCGCACGGTGCCACCGCTGTTCCCCGCCGTGATCTCGCTGGTCGACTCCGTGCCGTGGCTGCGCAACGGTCTGGAGCGCAAGCTCGGCCGAGCACCAGCGGACAGCTTGCTCGTGCTCGGTGGCGCCGTCTCGCACGGGTTGTCCCGGAACCCGCTCGGCGTGTTCACCCACTTGTGCGGCCGGTTCTGCGCCTCACGCGAGACGCTCGCCCGGCAGCAGGCCTGGCACGAGTGGGAGCGGAGTTCGGTGCACCGGTGCGATCCGGTGGTCGTCGAGCCGCGCCCGCAACCGGTTCCGAGCGGCGGTCGACCGCTTCGCCTACCGCCCGGGCCAGTTCCTGACCCTGCGCGTCCCGCTGGGCGACGAGCACGTGGCGCGCTGCTACTCGCTGTCGA
>NZ_JBEOVY010000663.1:0-1300 GCF_040295745.1 Saccharopolyspora sp. NPDC002686 | reverse complement strand
CCGATCTATCGCGGGCAACGTCGGGCAGGGCAACTACGCGGCGTCCAAGGCCGGGGTGATCGGGCACGTGCAGTCCTTCGCGCCGGTCGCGGCCGAGCGCGGGGTCACCATCAACGCGGTCGCCCCCGGGTTCATCGAAACCCGGATGACGGCGGCGATCCCGCTGTTCGTGCGCGAAGCGGGACGCCGGATGAACAGCATGTCCCAGGGCGGCCAGCCGGTGGACGTGGCCGAAACCATCGCCTGGTACGCGAATCCGGCGTCGGCCGGGGTGAACGGCAACGTCGTGCGCGTGTGCGGGCAGAGCCTGCTGGGCGCGTGAGCGGTCGACGGAACGGAAACAGCCAATGCCTGAAGTGAGCACCGCACCTTCTCTCTCCGCGCTGTACGCGAAGGCCGTCGCGACCGGTCCGCTGCGCCGCGGCGACCAACTGCCGGACACCGAGTACGTGCGACGGGACATCGCGATCGACCGCGACCACCTCGCCGAGTACGACCGGGTGTGCGGGTTCGGGCTGCGCGACGAGCTGCCGATCACCTACCCGCACGTGCTGTCGTTCGGCCTGTCGGTGCAGCTGATGACCGATCCCGGGTTCCCGTTCCCGCTGGTCGGACTGGTGCACGTGGCCAACAGCATCCGGCAGGAGCGGCCGCTGCTGGTGACCGACGAGCTGACCCAGCGGGTGCGCCTGGCCGACCTGCGCCCGCACCCGAAGGGCCGGCAGTTCGACGTGATCACCGAGACCGAGGTCGCCGGCGAGGTGGTGTGGCGGGAGACCAGCACCTACCTGCGCCGGGGCGGGAAGTCCGAGGACTCGACCGGGCAGCGCGCGACCGACCTGGCGGGGGAGCCGACCGCGACGTGGCGGGTGCCCGGCGACACCGGACGCCGGTACGCGGCGGTGTCCGGCGACCGCAACCCGATCCACCTGAACTCCTTGGCGGCCAAGGCCTTCGGCTTCCCCCGGGCGATCGCCCACGGCATGTGGTCCGAGGCCCGCTGCCTCGCGGCCTTCGCGGAGCGCCTCCCCGATCAGTGCACAGTGGACGTCGAGTTCCGCAAACCGCTGCTGCTCCCCTCCACAGTGGACTTCGCGGCCCGCCGCGAGGAGTCCGACTGGACCTTCGCCCTCCGCTCCCGCTCCGGCAAACCCCACCTCCTCGGCTCGATCCGCTGACCACCCCGCGCAAGCGACGTCGGCGCCCTCCACCAGGGGTCCGTCCCCACTCACCGCAAATTCAATGGAAATCAGACGTCCGATTTCCGTTGAACTTGCCGCCGCTGTCCAGGCCTTCGATG
>NZ_JBEOVY010000662.1:0-1302 GCF_040295745.1 Saccharopolyspora sp. NPDC002686 | reverse complement strand
GGCTCGGCGTGCTCCTCGGCGAACGCGGAACGGATCTGTTCCGCAGCAAGGGAATCCTCAACCTCGCGGGCACCGATCAGCGCTACGTGTTCCAAGGGGTGCACATGCTCCACGACGGCGAACTCGGCGCGCCCTGGCGCGAGGGCGAGTCTCGCCGCAACCGGATGGTGTTCATCGGCCGCAACCTCGACCGCGAGCAGCTCGAACGCGAATTCCGCGCCTGCCTGGAACCAGCCACCGAAGGAGCGCCGGCATGACCGCAGCCGTGGATCGGACATCCTTGCGGCCGCGCTGGCAGGCCGAACTCGACGAACCCGCGATCGCCCTCGACGTCCTGCGCGGGGCCCGAGACGCGCCGGCCTGCCTGGTCGCCGGTGGTTCCGAGGGCGACGTGCGCATCTTCGACCCCGACGGCGCGCTGCGCTGGCAGCTCACCCTCGACGACGCGCTCCTGACCGTTGCCGCAAGCCCGGACGGCACGCGAATCATCGCGCTGGGCATGGGCAGCCGTCGGATGTGGAGCGCCGCCGACGGCGCGGTCCTGCACACCGCGCGTGCGGGATGGTCGGCCTCGGCGGCGTGGGACGCACGATCGCAGTCACTGGCCGTCGCCGACGGCAAGCGGGTCAGGGTGCTCGACCGCTCCGGAACGGTGCGCTGGAGCTCGCAGCCACTGCCCAGCACCGTCACCAACGTCCTGTGGCCACGCGGGCGCCGCCGGGTCGCGGCATCCGCATACCAAGGCGTGACGATCTTCGAACCGGACACCGACCGGACCACCAACACCCTGCGCGCACCGGGCGCCATCTCCGGCCTGGCCGCCGCCCCGAACGGCCGCTGGGTCGTCGGCGGCAGCCAGGACGCCACCCTGCACGGCTGGAAGGTCGACGACGGATCCGACTTCGAGATGTCAGGCTTCCCCGCCACCGTCTCCGACCTGGCCTTCGAGGACGGCGGACGCTGGATGGCCTGCGAATCCGCCGAAGTCCTCACCTGCTGGGACTTCTCCGGCACCGGCCCCACCGGCCGCGCCGGAGTCGTGCTCACCGGCCACCAGGCCGCGGTCTCGGCGTTCGCCTGGCTGCCCGGCCAGCACAGCACGCTGATCAGCGGCGACGCCGACGGCAATGTGCTCGTGTGGCGAATCGCAACGACGACTCGGCCCGGCGACGAACTCCGCCCGGTCGGCGGAGCACGCGATGACGACCCGGTCACCGCGATCACCACCAGCCGCGAAACCGCCTACACCACAGCCGAGACCCCGTTGACGCACGAGCTCAAGTGCGCCGGAGCCACCTTGAC
>NZ_JBEOVY010000661.1:0-1310 GCF_040295745.1 Saccharopolyspora sp. NPDC002686 | reverse complement strand
ACCAGAAGGCGCGCATGCTCGTGATGTGGGCTGCTTCGTCGAAGGTCATGACGTCGATGGGCTCGATCTCGGCTGCGCCGTCCGGTGTTTCGGTGCGGACGCGGAAGTGGAACGCGGCGCTGTCCCCGGCGACCCGGACCGCGAGCAGTTCGGTTTCCTGGCGCATGTCCTCGAGGGCCGAGTAGAACTCGGTGATCCCCGCCCGGCCGCGGACCGGGTCGCTGCCCACCGGGTCTTCGAGCGTGGCGTCCTCGGCGTAGAGGGCTGCGACGTCCGCTGCACTCCCGGTCGCGACGGCTTTCAAGTAGCTCGCGACGGTGTCGCGGATGGCGGACGGCTCCGGCATGGGGGTCTCCTCGGGTCAGTTGTCGTCGTAGGTGACTTCGACGTGCTCGGTGATCGGCACGGACTGGCAGCCCAGCACCCAGCCCTCCGCGAGGTCCTCCTCCTCGAGCACCTCGTTGCGCAGCATCTTCACCTCGCCCGAGACCAGGCGGACGGCGCAGGCGCTGCACGCGCCTTCCTTGCACGAGAACGGCGCTTCCACGCCGTTCGCTAGGAGCAGGTCGACCAGGGTGGTCCCGCTGGGCCAGGGCAGCTCGTGCTGCTCGCCGTCGAGGGAGACCGACACCGCGGCCGCCGCTTCGGCGTCGGGGGCGATCTCGGGTTCCCCACCGGCGAACGGGTCCGAGCTCAGCGACCGGAACTGCTCGAGCACCACCCGGTCGCGGCTCATGCCGACCTGCGCCAGCGCGTCGGTCACCGCGTCCATGAACGGTCCCGGACCGCAGATGTAGGCCGCGTCCCGGTCGGCGAAAGGCCTTGCCAACGCGGCGATCCCATCGACGGTCGGCAGGCCCTGGACGCTCTGCAGCAGGTGGACCGGCACGAACCGGCCCGGGTGCTGGGCGGCCAGCTCGGCGAGCTCGTCGGCGAAGATGACCGACCGCTCGTCCCGGTTGGCGTAGATCAGCACCGCGGTCCCGGTCTGCTCGTGCAGCAGCGCGCGGACGATCGACATGATCGGCGTGATCCCGCTGCCGCCCGCGAAGAGCAGCAGGTCGCCCGCCAGCGACTTCGGGGTGAACGTGCCGGCAGGCGGGAGCACCTCGAGCTCGGTGCCGGGGCGGACGTGGTCGCAGATCCAGTTCGACCCGACCCCGCCCGCCACCCGCTTGACCGTCACCTTCAAACCCTCGTCCAGACCCGGAGCGCTCGACAGCGAGTAGCAGCGCGCCACGTGCTCGTCGCCCAGCGGGACGCGCAGGGTCAGGAACTGGCCCGGGCGGTAGGCGAAGCGGTCGACCGCC
>NZ_JBEOVY010000660.1:0-1331 GCF_040295745.1 Saccharopolyspora sp. NPDC002686 | reverse complement strand
CATCTCCGGCGGGCGCGCGCTTGGGCGTTGGAGCACCTGGACCGGCCTTTGGCGCTGCGCGAGCTGGCCGCGCAGGAGGCGATGAGCGTGCGGACGTTCACCCGGCGGTTCCGGGACGAGGTGGGGATTTCGCCGCTGCAGTGGCTGACGCAGCAGCGCATCGAGCGGGCGCGGCAACTGCTGGAGGAGACCGACCTGGCGGTGGACCGGATCGCGGCCGACGCCGGGTTCGGGACGGCTGCCTCGCTGCGCCAGCACCTGCAGGCCGCGCTCGGGGTTTCGCCCAGCGCCTACCGCAGCACCTTCCGCGGGGCCGAGGAGCTCGTGACCCGTTGAGCCCTTGCCCGGGGCTGTTCGCCGGGTGATGATCGGCCGGTCGGAGCTCGTGGACTTATCGGTCCCTTGTGGACGGTCTGGAGGCTGCTCGTGGTGGATCGGCTGGCGAACCTCTTCCGGCTCGATGGGCGCAAGGCCGTGGTAGTCGGCGGCGGCAGCGGTCTGGGCCGCGCCAGCGCCGTGGGCCTGGCCGAATTCGGGGCTCAAGTGGTCATCGCGGACGTGGACACCTCCGGTGCGGCGGAGACCGCGGAGTCGATCCGGCAGCTCGGGCACGAGGCGAGCTGGCGCGAGCTGGACGTGCGCGACGGTGCCGGGATCCGGGAGCTCGCCGCGGCGGAATCCGACGCCGAAGTGCTGGTCGTGACGCCCGGCATCAACGTCCGCAAGCGCCTGGCGGACACCGCGGACGAGGAGTTCGACCGGGTCGTCGACGTCAACCTGAAGGGCACCTACCGGCTGCTGCGCGACTTCGGCGCGCGGATGGCCGAGCGCGGGCGCGGCAGCATCGTCACCTTCGCCAGCTTCCGGGCGGAAGTCGTCGAACCCGGCCAGGGCATCTACGCGGCGACGAAGGCCGGCGTGGTTCAGCTGTCCCGCGCGCTGGCGGCCGAGCTGGGGCCGAAGGGCGTGCGGGTCAACGCCATCGCACCCGGCCCGTTCGAGACGCCGCTGACCGAGCAGATCAAGTCCGACGAGGCCTGGTACGGCGCGTACGCGAGCAAGACGGCGCTGGGCCGCTGGGCCAAGGCGGACGAGATCGCCGGCGCCGTGGTCTACCTGGCCTCCGACGCGGCGTCCTACGTCACCGGAACCCTCCAACTCGTCGAAGGAGGCTGGACGGCCATCGACGGCCGCTTCGACCCCGGCGTCTGACCCCTCACCCGATCAGCCGTCGACCCTTCAGTCCGGACTGAAGGCAGTTTCAATTGAAACTGTGATCCGCCGTGCCTGGGATCCGCAGTTTCAATTGAAACTGCAGTCCCACCGGCGTG
>NZ_JBEOVY010000659.1:0-1341 GCF_040295745.1 Saccharopolyspora sp. NPDC002686 | reverse complement strand
GGCTACGGCTGCACCACCTGCATCGGCAACTCCGGCCCGCTGCCGGAGGAGATCTCCGCCGCGGTGCAGGACAACGACCTGTCGGTCGTCTCGGTGCTGTCGGGCAACCGGAACTTCGAGGGCCGGATCAACCCCGACGTCAAGATGAACTACCTGGCCTCGCCGCCACTGGTCATCGCCTACGCGCTCGCGGGTTCGATGGACTTCGACTTCGAGAACGACCCGCTGGGCACCGACCCCGAGGGCAAGCCGGTCTACCTGCGCGACATCTGGCCGTCGCCGCAGGAGGTCCAGCAGACCATCGACTCGGCGATCACCAACGAGATGTTCGCCAAGTCCTACGAGGACGTCTTCAAGGGCGACGAGCGCTGGCGTTCGCTGCCCACCCCGGAGGGTCAGACCTTCGAGTGGGATGCGGAGTCCACCTACGTGCGCAAGCCCCCGTACTTCGAGGGCATGGCGATGGACCCGGCGCCGGTCACCGACATCTCCGGTGCTCGCGTGCTGGCGCTGCTCGGCGACTCGGTCACCACCGACCACATCTCGCCGGCCGGTGCGATCAAGCCGGACTCGCCCGCGGGCCAGTACCTCACCGAGCACGGCATCGACCGCAAGGACTTCAACTCCTACGGTTCCCGCCGCGGCAACCACGAGGTGATGATCCGGGGCACCTTCGCCAACATCCGGCTGCGCAACCTGCTGCTGGACGACGTGCAGGGCGGCTACACCCGGGACTTCACCCAGGAAGGCGCCCCGCAGGCGTACATCTACGACGCCGCGCAGAACTACGCCGCGCAGGGCACCCCGCTGGTGGTGCTCGGCGGCAAGGAGTACGGCTCCGGTTCCTCGCGCGACTGGGCGGCCAAGGGCACCAGCCTGCTCGGGGTCCGCGCCGTCATCACCGAGTCCTTCGAGCGCATCCACCGCTCGAACCTGATCGGCATGGGCGTCATCCCGCTGCAGTTCCCGGAGGGCGAGTCGGCCAAGTCGCTGGGCCTGGACGGCACCGAGACCTTCGACATCGCGGGCATCACCAAGCTCAACGACGGTGAGACCCCGGAGACGGTCAAGGTCACCGCGACCAAGGCCGACGGCTCCAAGGTGGAGTTCGACGCCAAGGTCCGCATCGACACCCCCGGTGAAGCGGACTACTTCCGCAACGGCGGCATCCTGCAGTACGTCCTCCGCAAGATGATCCGCTCCTGATCCCCTGCCGATCCGGCGGGTGCAGTACCGAACGGGCCCGGTGCGCCACAAGCGCACCGGGCCCGTTCCCATCGGCACACACCCAGCATGCACCGCTGCGGTTGGCGCGGTGAGGTCGTGAGTGTTTTGGGGTGC
>NZ_JBEOVY010000658.1:0-1364 GCF_040295745.1 Saccharopolyspora sp. NPDC002686 | reverse complement strand
GCGTGTCGGGACCTCCGGACCCCGACACGCCGACACCTGTGGACAAGTCGTCTCGGCTGTGGAGAACTCCCGCAAATTCAATGGAAATCGGACCTCTGATTTCCATTGAATTTGCGTCACCGGGTGACGACGGAAGCGCGAAGGGCACCTCCGAGGGGATCGGAGGTGCCCTTCAGAGGGATGAGATCACTCGACGGTGACGGACTTCGCGAGGTTTCGCGGTTTGTCGACGTCGTAGCCGCGGGCCCGGGCGATCTCCGCCGCCAGGACCTGGAGCGGGATCGTCGAGACCAGCGGCTGCAGCAGGGTCGGGACCGCCGGGATGGTGATCAGCTCGTCGGCGAACGGCCGCACCGTCTCGTCGCCCTCCTCGGCGATCACGATGGTGCGGGCACCGCGGGCCTGGATCTCGCGGATGTTGGACACCATCTTCTGGTGCAGCAGGGACCGGCCGGTCGGCGACGGCATCACCACGACCACCGGCAGGCCCTCCTCGATCAGCGCGATCGGGCCGTGCTTGAGCTCACCCGCCGCGAAGCCCTCGGCGTGCATGTAGGCGAGCTCCTTGAGCTTGAGCGCACCCTCCAGGGCCACCGGGTAGCCGACGTGGCGGCCCAGGAACAGCACCGCCTTCGAGTCGGCCATCTCCTGGCCGAGCTTGCGCACCTGGTCGACGGTGGACAGCGTGCGGCGCACCGCGTCGGGCATCGACGCCAGCTCGGAGTACTCGCGCGCCACCTCGTCGGAGTACTTCGTGCCGCGCGCCTGCGCCAGGGCCAGGCCCACCAGGTAGTTCGCCGCGACCTGCGCGAGGAACGTCTTGGTGGCCGCGACGCCGATCTCCGGGCCGGCGTGGGTGTAGAGCACCGCGTCGGACTCGCGCGGGATCTGCGCGCCGTTGGTGTTGCAGATCGCCAGCACGCGCGCCCGCTGGGTGCGGGCGTGGCGCACCGCTTCCAGGGTGTCGGCGGTCTCGCCGGACTGGGAGATCGCCACCACCAGGGTGTCGCGGCCCAGCACCGGGTCACGGTAGCGGAACTCGCTGGCCAGCTCGACCTCGACCGGCACCCGGCACCAGTGCTCGATGGCGTACTTGGCGAGTAGCCCGGAGTGGTAGGCGGTGCCGCAGGCGACGACGAAGACCTTGTCCACGTCGCGCAGGTCCTGCTCGGTCAACCGCAGCTCGTCGAGCACGATGCTGCCGTTGGTGAAGTGCCCGCGCAGCGTGTTCTCGAGGGCTTCGGGCTGCTCCTCGATCTCCTTGAGCATGAAGTAGTCGTGGCCGCCCTTCTCGGCGGCCGAGAGGTCCCAGTCCACGCTGAACGGCTTGGTCTCGACCTCGACGTCGTCGAAGTCGGTCACCC
>NZ_JBEOVY010000657.1:0-1437 GCF_040295745.1 Saccharopolyspora sp. NPDC002686 | reverse complement strand
GGCGGCTCGTGAGTACATTGGGGCGTTATAGCACCCCAAAGTACTCACGTGACCTGACCAGCGGAAACGGACGGTCAGTCGTCGTGGTCGTCCGCGTCGTCCTGGCCGTGGTCGTCGCGGGCGTCGTGATCAGCACGGTCGTCGTGGTCGTCGCGGTCGTCGTGGTCGACCTTGTCGTCGTGGTCGAACTGGTCGTCGCAGTCGTCGAAGCGATCATCGAGCTGGTCGTCGCGGTCGTTGTCGTCGCGGTCGTCGAACTGGTCGTCGTCGATGCAGGTGGGGGCCGCCTGGGCGGGGTTCGGCGGCTGCGGCTGGGATGCCGGGATCGGGGCCGGGTTCGAGGCGCTCGCCAGGGCCGCGCCCGTGCCGCCGAGGGCGAGCACCGCCGCCGCCGCAGCCGTCAGGAGCCAGGTCCGCTTCGTGGTCCGCATCGTCGTTGCCTCTCGTTCGGGGTCTTCCCTTGACGAGAACCAGATTCGCGGCCGGGTGTGAGGCGGTCCTGAAGGTCCGGTGAAGAGATTCTCATCGACCTTCACAGGCCGCCGGGAACGCCGAACGAGGCGTAGGTGACCGGGCGGGCGCCGTGGTGCAGGGCGAGGTCGATGGCGTCCAGAACTGCTTGGCGCGCAGTGGGTTTGCGCAGCACACCGGAGTCCACCGCGAGCCGCACCGGACGTCCTCGGCGGGCTGCCCGCCCGGCCCCAAGCACCAGCGCCCGGCACCACCACGGCTCGGCGCGCTCGCCCGGTCCGATCACGCGGATGCGCCCGCGGTGCACCCGGCCGGTCGCGAGCTCCCGGACCGCCACCGCGTCCGCGCACACCGAGAAGCCGCGCCGCCGCAAGGCCGTGATGGTGCCCGGCGAACCGAGCCAGCGCGGCGGGATGAAGCTCTTGGTGCGCAGCCCCAGGCGTTCGAGGATCGAGGCGGCGGCCACCAGGTGCAGCCCGGCCTCGTGCGCCGGCAACCCGGCGGCCGGTGCGAGCCGGGATCGCAAACCCGGTGCGGCGCGGGCGAATCCGTGCAGGCTCACGGCGTCGCGCGCGGCCATCCGCCCGGCGACCCAGTCGAGCACTGCGGCGTGCGGGGCCGGGTGCGGCGCGATCAGCAGGGACAGCGGGACGGCGCGCTGGTCCAGGTCAGCGCCGAAATCGGCGCACCGGTCCAGCACCTGGACGTCGAGTCCGGACAACGACACCACCAGCGGCGGGCTCACGATGCCTCATTCCGCCGGGTCCGGATGTCCACGACCTGACGACGAGGTGTCCCCGCGGCACAAATCCGGCGAACCTCCACGCCGCAACTGTCAGCAGTCCCCACCCCACCACCCCGAAGACACGCCGGAACCTCCCCCGACCGGGCGATTCCGCACCGCACTCCGGGCTCCGCCGAAACCGCAGTTTCAATTGAAACTGTGATCCGCCGTGAGTGGGGTCC
>NZ_JBEOVY010000656.1:0-1450 GCF_040295745.1 Saccharopolyspora sp. NPDC002686 | reverse complement strand
GAACCCGCGGCGGTGCCGGTTGCTTAGGTGGGCTAAACGCCTTCGGCGTTTCAAAGACAGAGCTAGAACCGGCCCGACACGCCGAGGCGTGTCGGAACGATCGGGGAGCGGTCGGGATCTTCCGAGGTCATCGAGGCCCCGGCGCCGTCGTACGGGCGGAGTTCGCCGCCGGCGCTGGGGCTCGTGGGGTTGGGCTTCTGATCGGTGCTCGGGTAGCGATAGGTTGCGGCCGTGACTGATTCGCAGGCGAAGCACGACCCGATCAGCTCCGGGAGCTCCGAGGAGTCCTCCCTGCAGTCCGGTGTGCTGGAGCAGTCGGCGGAGCTGTTCGAACCGGAGTGGCCCGCGGAGACGCCAGGTGAGCCGGCCGCGGGCACGCTGCTCGGGTGCACCCTGGCCTGCCCGGACCAGCTCCCGGCCGCCAGGGTCCTGCGGGACACCTTCCGCCGCCACCACCCGGACGCGAGGTTCGCGCTCCTGCTGGTGGACCAGCCGGGCCAGGCGGAGGCGGACGCGCTGTCGGTCACCGACATCGGCCTCGACCCGCAGGAGTTCGCCCGGTTGGCCGTCGGGTGCACCGCCGAGCAGCTGCGCAACGTCCTGCGCCCGCGGTTCCTGCAGCACCTGCTCAAGACCGGTCACACGACCCTGTACTTCGAACCGTCCGTGCAGGTCTTCGGCCGCTTCGACGACCTGCTGACCGGCCTGACCCCGGACCGCCCGGTCGCGCTGGTGCCGCGCGTGCTGCGCCCGCTCGCGGTGGACGGCCTGCGCCCCAGCCCGGCCGACCTCGCCGAATCGGGAACCTTCGACCCGAGCGTCTTCGCGGTCCGCCCCGGCGCCGAGCAGCTGCTCGAGACCTGGGTGGAACAGCTGCGCAGCGATCCGACGATGGTCACGCCGGTCCTCGACGACGCCCCGGCGCTCGTCGACCACAAGGTGATCCGCGATCCCGGCGTCGGCCTGTCGGTGTGGAACGCCGCGCAGCGCGAACTCGCGGTCTCCAGCGAAGGCAAGCACACGGTCGACGGCGCGGTGCTGCGCAGCGTGCACTTCGACGGCTTCCAACCGCAGCGCCCCTGGCTGCTCTCCACGACTTACGCCGACCGCCCGCGCATCCTGCTCTCCGAGCACCAGGCGCTCGCCGGGTTGTGCGCCGGCTACCGGAACGCGCTGGTCGAAGCGGGCTACACGCGCGAGGAGCCGCACCCGTTCGACGCCCTGCCGGACGGCGCGGTGCTCCCGAACACCCTCCGCCGCGACTACCTCGGTGCCTGGCTCGACGGCGAAGCCCCGCCGAGCCCGTTCGAGCAGGACGCGCTGCCGGAGTTCCAGGAGTGGGCCTGCGCCCCGGCCGACGACCAGCAGCGCGCCGCGGGCGGTTCGCGCTGGACGGCAGCGGTGTGGACGGACGACCCGGTCCTGCGCCGCGACTACCCGGACCCGTTCG
>NZ_JBEOVY010000655.1:0-1454 GCF_040295745.1 Saccharopolyspora sp. NPDC002686 | reverse complement strand
GGATTGGCCATCGCGGCGGCGTCGGCCATGGGCAGGCCGCGGCGCCGCAGCAGCGGCACGGTCAGGACGCTGCCGCCGACGCCGAGGAAGCTGGCGACCGCACCGATGCCGACTCCGCCGGCCGTCGAAGCGACCTTGCCCAGGGGTCTTGCGCCCTCCGCACCGCGGGAGTTGTCCAGGAATCCGCGCCGGGCGAGGCTGTCGACGATGGTGACCGCGAGGTAGGCGATGAACAGCACGTGCAACACGGTCTCCGGGGCCCAGTTCGCCGCGACCGCACCGAGAACCGCGCCGAGCGCGATGAACTCGAGCAGCGGGTGGAGGTGTTCCTTGCGCAGGCGGCCGGACCGGGCCTGCGCGATGGTCGCCGTGGAGGCGTTGACGATCATCACCGCGGTCGAGGTGGCCACCGCGGTGTGCATCGCGTCGGCCCCGGTCGCCGCGGAGACGACCGCGAACACGACCGGCACGATGATGAAACCGCCGCCGAATCCGAACAGGACCGTGGTCACACCGGTCAGGCAGCCGAAGCCGAGCAGCACGAGGGAGGAGACGAGCACCCGGCCACGGTAGGACCGGCCGCGATTGGCGCACAATCGATGTTGCGCCACACCCGTTCGAGTTCACGCCACCGGTCGGTTAGCGTGGTCCGGTGCGCAACGTGCCGCTGGACGAAGTGGACGGGATCGATCGCGCCGTCCTGGCCATCGGCACCGACTACCCGCCCGGCCACCTGCTGGCCTTCCACCGGCACCGCCGCGCTCAGCTGCTGTACGGCGCGACCGGGGTCATGCAGGTCGAGACGGCGGACAGGAGCTGGACGGTGCCGCCGCGCCGCGCGGTGCTCATCCCGCCCGGCACCGACCACCAGGTGCTGATGGACGGGGTCAGCACCCGCAGCCTCTACCTCGAGTCCTCAGCCGTCCCGTGGTTCCCGGCGCGCTGCCGGGTCGTGGACGTCTCACCGCTGCTGCGCGAGCTGCTGCTCGCCGCGGTGGACATCGCGCCGGAGTACGACCGGCACGGCCGGGACGGGGCGCTGGTCGAGCTGATCCTGCACGAGATCCGGAACCTGGCGCCGCTGCCGTTCGACCTGCCGCTGCCCGCTCGGGCGGACCTCCGGGAGCTCTGCGAGGCGTTCCAGGCGGCCCCGAACATCCGCGAGGCGCCGTCCAGGTGGGCCGCCCGCCTCGGAGTCAGCGGCCGCACGTTCAACAGGTTGTTCCTCACCGGGACCGGTCTCAGCTTCCAGCACTGGCGCCAGCGCGCCTGCGTCCTGCACGCCATCCGCCTGCTCTCCGCGGGGCTGACGGTCACCCGGACCGCGGCGGAGCTCGCCTACGACACCCCGGCTGCCTTCTCCACGATGTTCCGCAAGCAGACCGGAACGGCGCCGAGTTCCTTCCAGCCGCGCTGATTCCACAGTGGAAGCGCGCCCCTGCGGCCTCGACCGC
>NZ_JBEOVY010000654.1:0-1456 GCF_040295745.1 Saccharopolyspora sp. NPDC002686 | reverse complement strand
GAGGGTGGCGGCGAGGTCCTCATAGTTGATGGTGACCGTCAGGTGGGGGCGCTGACCGCCGGTGCGGGGCATGCCATCGGACTCCAAAGCAAGGTCCAGCAAGCTCGTGAAACCGTCGGCGTTGCGCTGACCCACCGTGCGCGGATCCTTCACCCCGCCCTCCTCCGGGCGCGGGGCGACCAACGGCTGCAACGCCGCGACGAACTTCGCGCCCGCCTCGCGATCCAGCCGAGCCTTGATCACCAGCATCCCGTCCCGGGCAGTCGCGTAATGCAACTCCCGCGCCTCGAACTGGGCCTCCTCATCACGCACCGCCCCCTCGCGGTCGAGGGTGTAGCGGATGCGATCGGCGAGCTTGGCCAGATCACGCGGACACAACCGACACGCATGCTCCACCAACAGCCGCTCCACCTCACCCGCACGGCCACGAGCACGCTCAGGCAACCGGGACAGGCAACGGGAAATGACATTGCCGTGATCCACACTGATCACACCCTCAGCGAGCGCTTCCGCCACGACAGGCAGCTCCACCCTGCCAGCAGAACCAGACTCGTCGGAGTCGACAGTGTTGGTGGCATCGGCAGTGGTGGCGGTAGCCAGACGGACCCGAACGGTGGCGTCAGGGCCGTCGATGTTGAGCAGGCTCTTCAACCACACCTGCGTCGAACGCGCACCCCGCGCCGCATACACGCGACGACGGTCAGCCTCGGCGATCAGCCGCAACTGCTCCATCCGCGCCCGACGAATCCAGGCCTCCATCTCACCGATCCGTGCCGTCAACTCCTCATCAGTCAACGACGACACCGCAACCAGCCCAGACCCGACCCCGCCCAGCTCGGGCGTGGTCGAGGACGCGACCACACCCGCAGCAGCGGGCGGCGCATCACAGGCGGTCATCAGCGGTGTCATGCCTCTATTCTCTCAACCATCGAACAGAATTTCGAGCACATAACCGTCGCCCAATACGGTGATCAACGCCAGCAGAACAACACGAAAACCATTCCACACCAAGGAAACACGAAGCCTTAGCGACGTTCTCTTCGCGTTTCACGGCAGCCCATCAGGCCTATGTGGACAGTCACCCGGTGCCCCGCCACCACACACTTCGGAACAGCACCGGGCCGACACGCCGTCAGGCGACACTCACCCACCACTGATCCCACAGCACCACACCCCCACAAACAGCAACCCCGCCGCCTGCACAAACCCCGCACCCAACCGGTCGGCAGCACTCAACAACCCCCAACCGGACCCCCATCAGCCCCCATCACCCCGCGACCGGCCCGATACAACCGAACCGGAGTCCATCCCACACCGGGTCATCCCCGTGACACAAAGCCGAAACGGGGCTGTGCTCCGGATGTCAAGCCAGAAACCCCGCAGGGGCGGCCAAAGGCCGGGCTTGACATCCGGAGCACAGCCCCCACAATCCACCAACCACGGGGATGACCCCCAC
>NZ_JBEOVY010000653.1:0-1492 GCF_040295745.1 Saccharopolyspora sp. NPDC002686 | reverse complement strand
GAACTGGTTCGACGCGGGCTGGCGCGGTCCCGCGAGCACGCCTCCGAACTCGTCGACGCGGGTCGGGTTGGATCGTTGAACGGCAACCCGGTCTCGACGAGTGGCAGCAATCGCGTCTCCACCACCGCGAGGTCGTCGGCCGGGCGGTAGTTCACGTCGAAGGTGATCCGGACGTCGCGGTCGCGGGTGAGCAGGTGGCGGATCAGCCGGTCGCAGCTCGCCGAGAGCGCGGGCGTGATCCCGGAGATGTGCAGCAGCTCCGGACCGTCGAGCAGGTCGTCCGGCAGGAAGTCCTCGTCCATCGTGGACGCCGCGGACCCGGCGCGGTAGTAGTGCACCCGCGTGCCGTCCGGGGTCGGGTCCTTGAAGTAGACGCCGGTGGGCGCGTCCGAGCGCACCTCGACCAGGTCGGTGTCCACGCCGGCTCCGGCGATGGTCGCGACGATCCGGCGGCCCAGCGGGTCGTCCCCGACCCGGCTCGCCCAGCCGACGCGGTGCCCCAGCGCGGCCAGGTGGATGGCGACGTTGGACTCGGCCCCACCCGCGGAGAGCGTGAAGACCGGGGCCTCCTCCAGGGGAACCGGGGACGCCGGGGACACCAGCGACATCGTCTCCCCCAAGCACAGCACCTCGGGGCCAGGCTCGGCCAAGTCCGCCTCCTCGTTCCGCCACGACGTCGCGCACACCCTATCGAGATCTGTGCGAAATACCCACCGCCATTGCACGTAGCGCAATACCACTGCCCGCGACCGGGTGAGGCGCTGGGATCCGGCCGCTCGCCCGGTCGCGGGAAGGTTCTTTAGGCTGGCCCTTGATCGCCCTGAAGTCCCCAGGAATGGAGGTTGCTCGCATGAGTCTGGAGCGCCCGATCGACCCCGATCCGTATTCGCTGCTCCCCGCGGTCCCGAGCTTCGACGTCGTCTCCGACGACGTGGCCGACGGGCAGCAGATGCCGCAGGCCCACGCCTTCGACGGGATGGGTGCCGGTGGGCAGAACCACTCGCCGCACCTGCGCTGGTCGGGCTTCCCGGAGGCCACGAAGAGCTTCGTGGTCACCTGCTTCGACCCGGACGCGCCGATCCCGGGCGGCTTCTGGCACTGGGTGCTGGCCGACATCCCGGCCGACGTGACCGAGCTGGCCACCGACGCGGGCAACCGCAGCGGTAAAGGCATCCCGGCCGGGTCCTTCCACGTGGCCAACGACTTCGGCGAGCAGGCCTTCGGCGGCGCCGCCCCACCGCCCGGCGACCGGCCGCACCGCTACTACTTCGCGGTGCACGCGGTGGACACCGACAAGCTCGGCCCGGACGCCACCGCCACCCCCGCGGTGATCAGCTTCAACCTGGCGTTCCACACCCTCGCCCGCGCGATCATCACCCCCACCTACCAGCACTGACCAGGTTCCCGCAGTTTCAATTGAAACTGCGGGGCCCAGGCACGGCTGAGCGCAGTTTCAATTGAAACTGCAGTTGTGAAAGAGCCGTGTCCGCCC
>NZ_JBEOVY010000652.1:0-1511 GCF_040295745.1 Saccharopolyspora sp. NPDC002686 | reverse complement strand
GTCGACCACCGACACGCTCACACGCCCCAGAACGCCTGGTCAGGCGGGTGCTTTGTCCAGATCTTGCGCCAGGAGCGCGGCGAGTTCGTCCAGGGCCGCCTCGTCGGGGCCGGAGAGCTCGACCTCCTCGCCGTGCCGGGCGCCCAGCGACATCAGGCCGAGGACGCTGGCCGCGTCGACCGGCGCACCGGCTTCGCCGTCGACGACCTTGGCGATGGTGACCGGGTGCTGCTGCGCAGCGGCGGCCTGGGAGAGCAGCGCGGCCGGGCGGGCGTGCAGACCCACCGAGGCGGCGATGCGGACTCGTCGTTGCATCTCGTTCCTTTCCAGCGGGGTGATCAGGCCGGAACCGCGGCCTGGTCCGAGGCGGTTTCTTCGGCGGTTTCGGTGCGGCGACCGATCTGCTTGGCGAACAGGACCGCGGCTGCGGCGACCACCACTCCGGCCACGATCGCCCCCAGGTACGGCAGCGCGTTGCCGACCAGCGGCAGGACGAAGATGCCGCCGTGCGGCGCCCGCAGCGTCGCGCCGAAGACCATCGACAGCGCCCCGGTGGTCGCCGAGCCGACCACGATCGGCGGGATCACCCGCAGCGGATCGCCCGCGGCGAACGGGATCGCGCCCTCGGTGATGAACGACGCCCCGAGCAGCCAAGCGGTTCGACCGCTGGCCCGCTCCGCTGGGGTGAACAGCTTGCCGCGCACCGCCGACGCCAGCGCCAGGGCCAGCGGCGGCACCATCCCGGCGGCCATCACCGCGGCCATGATCTCCAGCGATGCCGTGGTGGCGATGCTCAGGCCGCCGACGGCGAAGGTGTAGGCGACCTTGTTGATCGGCCCGCCCATGTCGAAGGCGATCATCGCGCCGAGCAGCGCGCCCAGCAGCGCCGCGTTGGCCCCGGACAGCCCGGTCAGCCACGCCGTCAGCGCGGCCATGACCAGCGCGATCGGCTTGCCGATGACCACGAACATCAGCACCCCGACGATCAGCGTGCCCAGCAGCGGCAGCACCACCACCGGCATGATCCCGGCGATGCCGCGCGGCACCTTGATCTTCTTGAGCCCGAAGAGCACCGCACCGGCCAGCAGACCGGCGATGAGACCGCCGAGGAAGCCGGCACCGACGGTCACCGCCACCGCGCCACCGACGAAGCCGGGGGCGATCGCGGGCCGGTCGGCGATGGCGAAGGCGATGAACCCGGCCAGCACCGGCACCAGGAACTCGAAGGCGGTGGAGCCGACCTGGTTGAACAGCGCAGCCCAGCTGACCAGGCTCGCGGCGTCGAAGTGCTCGGTGACCGGCGGCGCTTCGGTGATCTGGTACCCGCCGAGCGCGAAGCTCAGCGCGATCAGCAGACCGCCCGCGGCCACGAACGGGATCATGTAGCTGACACCGGTCATCAACCACTGCCGCAGCCGGGTGCCGAACCCGGTCCCGGCGACGACCTTGCTGGCGAGTTCCGGTTCCTCCGCAACGGGTTCCGGCGCGGCGGCGGGCTGCTGCGCGGCGGC
>NZ_JBEOVY010000651.1:0-1513 GCF_040295745.1 Saccharopolyspora sp. NPDC002686 | reverse complement strand
TGTGCTCCGGGTTCGGTCGGACGGTGCGAGCCACCGGGTTCCAGCTGTCCGGCTCAGCACAGAGCCGCCACCGCCTTGTCAGTGACCAACTGCACACTGAGCGTCATGATTTGTCGACGATCAGTGACTGCTTTGGTCCGATGGTCTCAGCCGTAGCGCAAGCCCTGGCGCGCGTGGACGAGGCGCTTGAAAAACTTGAAACAGGGCGGGACGAGGTGGCCCGAGCACAGGCGTGCTTGGACGAAGGTGGTCAACCGAATGGGCTGGGGGTCCTTCTCGGCTCTACAGATGACGGGGCCCAGACGGCTCTCGCTCGTGTCGACCAGGCTGCGAATGATCTCGTCCGCATCCACCAAATACTTGGCCGGATTCGCGAGCTCGTCATTGCGTGGCGGCAGCTGGTTGCGGGGACGAACACCGCTGGTGGTGGAGAAGGGCGGACAGCCTCTCCGCATCCTCTGGAGCGCGCGAAGCCTCATGGACAGCTACGTTCAGGTGCTGTCAATACGGCTCAATGGGCCGACGAGGTGCGTACGAAGATCGAGCACCTCAAGCCGACAGTAGGGCTCGCGTTCGACTTGGAGGGAAACCCCGAGCTCGTCGATCGGGATTTGCGGAGCGAGCAGGGCGCCGAGGCCTCCGAAATCGATCGCTTCCTGCGGAACAGCCCTCGTTTTCCAAGGCAACGTCGGGGGGATGTGCCGATAGCGGCCGCTGCTCATGTGGAAGCGAAGGTCGCGATGGAAATGCGAAAGCGAGGCATTCGACATCTCGTCCTGGTGATCAACAATCCGCGAGGGGTCTGTCGCGGTGATTGGGGATGCGGTCCGGCCGTTCGGGCTATCCTGCCGCGCGGGCACTCGATCACGGTGTGGGTGCCCGGCGCCGCCGTACGATATGAGCTGCACGGAGGGAGCCCGACATCATGACGATGGTCAGTGCTGATCTGCCTGCTCACGGGTGCGACGGCTGGCGCCACGCCACCTCCTGGGATGAGGTGGAAGGCATCATCAGCGCAGCTCTCGACCGGGGCGATCGGAATACGCCCGGCTGGCTGCAGTTCGGTCGGGATCTCGAGGCCGACGAGCCCGGGGAGTTCCAGCTTCGAGTGGTCGCAGATCCTGACTCGGGCTGCGCTGCGCTGCTGTGGTTCCGCAACGTCGATCCGGAGGAACACGCCGACGACGCTTTGGCTCAGCACTTGTGGGTCACGTTCAACCCCGAGCCACCCCTCGAGGTGCCGCTGTTGGCCAGCGACTACGACACCGAGCACTTCCACGACCGGTTCACGGTCATCGATCTCGAACATGCGCGTGAAGCGCTGCGGGAGTTCTGCCGAAGCGGGGGACAGCGACCGAAGTCGGTCCAATGGGTGGCCGGCGACTATTACGGACGGATCGTCCAACGCCTGGATGTCGCTGGCGCGGCCTGACCGACGAGAAAAGCGGTGGCGGCTCAGCACAGAGCCGCCACCCCATAATGTAGTGTGGGAAAAAGTAAAAATTTGGGGGTT
>NZ_JBEOVY010000650.1:0-1518 GCF_040295745.1 Saccharopolyspora sp. NPDC002686 | reverse complement strand
GTCCTCCGTGCGCAAGTCGATGTAGTCCTGGGCGGCTGACAGCGAGATCGCCAGGTACTGACCTCGCGTCGCGCCGGAGATCGCGCTGCGGTCGAAGACCCACTGCACCGGGGAATCCAGCACCGCGGCCATCCGGAGACCGGTGACCTTCCGGTCGTAGTGCAGGTGCACGTTGACGATCGGTGCGGCCGAGAGCTGGGACCACTGCTCGACTCCGGGAACCGGCAGGTCCGCGAGCAGTCCGGCCGCTGCTTGGTGCGGAACCGCCACCACCACCGCGTCCGCCGACAACTCGCGGGCGTTGCTGCCTGCCTTCGCGCGCACGTGAAAACCCGCACCAACGCGTCGGATCGCCCGCACCCGGCATCGCGTCCGGACGCTGACACCGGCGGCACGCAGCGCTCGGTGGGCGGCATCGCCGTGCAGCTGCGACAAGGGGACTTGCGGGATGGCGATGTCCGCGCTGTCGCTGCGGTCCAGGACTCCTGTTCGAAAGACCTTGGCGGCCAGCAGCATCGACGCATCGTCCGGATCCGCGTTGATCGCGGCCACACCGAGCAGCCCCCACAGCGCCGTCACCGCGCGCGGTGATTCGCCGTGCCGGCGCAGCCATTCGCCGAGGCTGATCTCGTCCAGCGCCGGATCGGCCGGATCGAGCATCCGCAGCGCCAGCGCGGTGCGCGCCACTCTCGCGCGCTGGGCCGCCGTCAGCTGCCGGTACCCCAGCAACGCGGGGAGCAAGTGCCCCGGTGCTGGCAGGTTCCAGCGGTGCAAGCGGGATGCGCGACCATTCGTGCTGAGCACCGGAACCTCGAAGCGGTGCTGCATGCTGATCGAATCCTGCACCCCGAGCCGGCGCAACAAATCGATGTACTCGGTGTAGCAGCGCAGGAAGACGTGCTGGCCGGTGTCCACGACCAAGTCACCGCGCTGGAACGAGTAGGTGGCGCCGCCGAGCTTCGACCGCGTCTCGAGCAGCTCGACCACGAACCCCGCCTCGGCCAGGTCCAGCGCCGCCGTCACTCCCGCCAGCCCACCACCGACCACCACCACGCGCCCGCGGCTCACGGCGCCATCCCCGCCAAGGAACGTGCCGCGACCCCCGCCTTGCGCCAGCCCGACAGCGAGGTCCGCTGGCTCAGCGCACCACCCGGGTCAGCGGCGATGCGCGCCAGCAGCTCGTGGTAAATGCCCGCCATCGACGCGCAGCACGCCCGGCTGCGCCGGTCCAGCATCGGCAGCAAGAGGAGTCCCTCGGAGTACCACTGCTCGGCGCGCGCGGCTTGGAAGCGGATGAGCGACGACCACCGCTGCTGGTCCTCGACGAGCCCGTTGCCCGGTTCCAGCCGAACGCCGAAGCGCTCCAGGTCCTCGGACGGCAGGTACACGCGTCCCTCGAGCTGGTCCTCGCGGACGTCGCGCAGGATGTTGGTCAGCTGCAGAGCGACACCTAGCGCGTCCGCACGTCGCTCGGCCGTGGCTTTGTCCACCGCACCGAACACGCCCAGTGACAGGCGT
>NZ_JBEOVY010000649.1:0-1555 GCF_040295745.1 Saccharopolyspora sp. NPDC002686 | reverse complement strand
AAGTCGTACTCGTCTAACAGGTCCGACACCGCCGCGTACCACTGTTCGCGGCCGGTGAGCGCGCGGCTGATGTCGGAGGCCCGAGACCATCCGCCGCGACCTGGCCGCGCTCGAACGCCAGGGCCTGGTCCGGCGCGTCTACGGCGGCGCGATCCCGGTCGAGCGGCTGGACTTCGAACCCGGCGTCTCGTTGCGGGACCGGACCAACGCCGCGGAGAAGGAACGCATCGCGCGCGCCGCGCTGGACCTGGTGCCCGACCGGGGCACGGTGCTGCTGGACGCGGGCACCACGACCTCCCGGCTGGCCGGTCTGCTGCCCGCCGAGCGCGAGCTGACCGTGGTCACCAACTCGCTGACGGTGGCCACCCAACTGGCCACCCGCAACAACTACAACGTGCACATCCTCGGCGGCCGGATCCGCGGTACCACGCTGGCCACGGTGGAATCCTGGGCCCTGGACGTGCTGCGCGGGCTCACCGTGGACATCGGCTTCTTCGGCACCAACGGGTTCTCCGCGGTCCGCGGCTGCACGACTCCGGACCCGGCCGAGTCCGCGGTCAAGGCGGCGATGGTGGCGGCCAGCCGCAAGCGCGTCCTGCTGGCCGATCACGGCAAGTACGGCGACGACCAGTTCAGCAGGTTCGCCGAGATCGGCGAGATCGACGTGGTGGTCACCGACGACGGTCTCGACGAGGCGGCGCTCGACGAGCTCGAGAAGGTCGAAGCGGAAGTGGTGCTGGCGTGATCGTGACCGTGACCCCCAATCCCAGCCTGGACCGCACCGTGCAGGTCGACCGCCTGGTGCCCGGTTCGGTGCACCGCACCCTCCTGACCCGGTTGGACCCCGGTGGCAAGGGCGTCAACGTCGCCCGGGCGCTGGCCGCGGCCGAGGTGCCGACGCTGGCGGTGCTGCCCTCCGGCGGTGCCGACGGCGCGCGCCTGGCGGAGCTGCTCGCGCCGGAGTCGGTGCCGGTGGTGGAGGTGCCCGTGCAGGCCCCGACCCGCAGCAACATCGCGGTGGTCGAAGCCGACGGCACCACCAGCAAGTTCAACGAGCCCGGCCCGGAGCTCACCGCCGCCGAGGTCGCCGCGCTGGAGCGGGCCGCTGCCGAGCTCGCCGGACGCGCCGAATGGCTGGTGACCTGCGGCAGCCTGCCCGCCGGATGCCCGGGCGACCTGCACGCCCGCATCGTCGCCGCGGCCCGCAGCGCCGGAGCGCGGGTCGCGGTGGACAGCTCCGGGCAGCCCCTGGAACTGGCCTGCAAGGCAGCGCCGGACCTGATCAAACCGAACCTCGCCGAACTCGCGGAGCTGACCGGGAACCCGCTGCGAGACCTCGGCGACGTGCTGGACGTCGCGGAGCAGCTGCGCGCCGGTGGCGTGGGTGCAGTGCTGGTGAGCCTCGGGCAGCTGGGCGCGGTGCTGGTCGCCGCAGGAAGCCTGATCTGCGCGCTCGCACCGGATCTGCTCGTCCTCGTGCTCGGCCGGATCGTCATGGGAATAGGCGCGGCGGCGGTACCGGTGCTGTCGATGGTCGCCATCACCCGGCTCATCC
>NZ_JBEOVY010000648.1:0-1555 GCF_040295745.1 Saccharopolyspora sp. NPDC002686 | reverse complement strand
TCGTCGTCGGGGTCGAAGTCCTGGAAGCCGAACTGCCAGGAGTTCATCGCGCTTCCGGGGGCGCGATGCGGGAGAGCAGCTCCAGCAGCGGGGGCGTGCCGTCGACGCTGCAGTGCGCCCAGGTCAGGCGGTCGCCGTGCTCGGCGCTGAGCACGACGATGCCGAGGCCGTCGTCGTGGATCTCGCGCAGCGCGTCCTCGTCGGTGTAGTCGTCGCCGGCGAAGACCGGCACCAGCTCGGCTCCGGCCAGGCCGCTGCGCTCCAGCAGCCAGCGCAGCGCCCGGCCCTTGTTCCAGTCGATGTCGGGCAGCAGCTCGACCACCTTGCGGCCGTGGGCCACGCGCAGGCCGGCGAGTTCCGCACCGACCTGCCGCACGGCGGCGATCACCCGGTCCACCTCGTCCGGGGGAACGTTGCGGTAGTGCGCGGCGAGCGCGAACCGCTTGCGGTCGACCAGCGCGCCGGTCACCGGTTCCAGCTCGGCGGACAGGCGTTGCTCGGCCACGTCGAGAGCGGGCAGCGCGGCTTCGCCCGCCTGCTGCGCGACCGGCTCGCCGCTGGGCCCGACCAGCTCGAACCCGTGGCTGCCCGCGTACCAGATGCCCTCGACCCGCACCCTGCAGCGCACGTCGCTGAGGTCGCGGCCGCTGATCACCGCCACCGGGCAGCGGTGGACGAGGTCCTGCAGCGCCGTGCGGGTCGGCACCGGCAGCGAGACCTTCGTCGGATCTTTGCGGATCGGTGCGAGGGTGCCGTCGAAGTCCAGCAGCAGCACCGGGCGACGGCCTCGCAACCGGGTGGTGATCTCGTCCCAGCGCTCGAGCCCGTCGGGGACCTCGGACAGCCGCCGCTGCCCGGACGCCGCGACGGTGACGTCGGCCAGGGTGGACACCACCACGTCCGCCCCCGCGTCGACCAGACTGCTCGGCAGGCCCGTGCGGTCGATGCCGACGACCAGCGCGAAGCCACCGGCGCGGGCCGCCGCGACGCCTGCTTCGGCGTCCTCCACCACTGCTGTCCGAGATGGTGGTGCGCCCAGCCGCCGGGCGGCTTCGAGGAAGAGCGAGGGATCGGGTTTGCCGGACAACTCCAGCCCCGCTGCGACCAGGCCGTCGACGCGGACGCCGAACAGGTGCCCGATGCCGGCTCGTTCGAGCACGCGGGCGCAGTTGCGGCTCGCGGAGACCACGGCGGTCTCGATGCCGTGCTGGTGCAGCGACTCGACGAGCGAGATGGCGTCGGCGAACACCTCGACGCCCTGCGCGTCGAGCGCAGCCGAGAAGTGCGCGTCCTTGAGCTTGCCCAGACCGTGGGCCGTTTCCTCCCCGGGCTCGTCGTCCGCATCGCCGCGGGACAGCCAGATACCGCGGGAGCGCAGGAAGTCCAGCACGCCGTCGACGCGCGGCTTGCCGTGGACGTGGTGGAGGTAGTCGTCGTCGGTGAACGGGTGGTGGTCCTCCGCCGGGTTCGGGGCGCGCTCGGCCAGGTATTGGTCGAACAGGCCTTTCCACGCTGCGGAGTGCAGCCGCGCGGTGTCGGTCAGCACCCCGTCCAT
>NZ_JBEOVY010000647.1:0-1570 GCF_040295745.1 Saccharopolyspora sp. NPDC002686 | reverse complement strand
GATCCCACCAGGTGGACCACAGTTACAATGGAAACTGTGATCCGCCGTGCCTGGGTTCCGCAGTTTCAATTGAAACTGCACACCCCGGGCGTGACGGGACCCCGGCGTGTCGGCGCCCGACACGCCCGGGCGCGGGGGGACTGGTGCGATTTCAATGGAAATTGGACCTCGAAATTCCATTGAATTTGCGTCCCAGCGACTGGCCGGCGGAGCGGGGGGGCTGGGGTGCGGGTGGCGAGTAATGGACTGGACCTTGACCTCGGTCAGTGGTCTAGTCCATTTTTTGTGCTTCGACCCCGACGGATCGGAGCAGTCATGTCACGGATCCGCACCGCGCTCGTCGCCCTGGCCGGGCTCGTCCTCGTCGCCGCACCGGCCTCCGCCACCCCCGGCCCCGAACCCGCCATCAGCGGACAAGCCGGCACCGGGCCGGCCTCTGTCGAAGCCGTCGACATCCCCGGGCACGCCCTGGTCGGGTACCTGCACGCCAGCTTCGCCAACGGCTCCGGTTACGTGCGGATGGCCGACGTGCCCGCCGAGTGGGACGTCATCGACCTGGCCTTCGCCGAGCCGACCTCCCCCACCTCCGGCCAGCTGGAGTTCAACCGCTGCCAGGCCGCCGAGTGCCCGAACGTGGAGAGCGACGAGGAGTTCATCGCCGGGATCCGCGCCAAGCAGGCGGAGGGCAAGAAGGTGCTGCTGTCGGTCGGCGGCGCCAACGGCCAGGTGCGGCTGGAGACGACCGCCGCGCGCGACGCTTTCGTGGCGTCCGCTGCGGAGATCATCGACCGCTACGGCCTGGACGGCCTCGACGTCGACTTCGAGGGCCACTCCCTGGAGCTCGCGCCGGGCGACACCGATCTGAAGCACCCGACCACCCCGGTGGTGGTAAACCTGATCGACGCGCTGCGCGCCCTGAACGACCGCTACGGCGCGGACTTCGTGCTGACCATGGCACCGGAGACGTTCTTCGTGCAGGTCGGCTACCAGCACTACGGCGGCGGCACCGGCGCCGATCCGCGGGCGGGCGCGTACCTGCCGGTGATCGACGCGCTGCGGGACCAGCTGGACCTGCTGCACGTGCAGAACTACAACTCCGGTCCGGTGATGGGCCTGGACGACCAGTACCACACGATGGGCACCGCGGACTTCCACGTCGCGATGATCGACATGCTGCTGACCGGTTTCCCGCTGGCGGGCAACCCGGACAACACCTTCGCCCCGCTGGCTCCCGAGCAGGTCGCGATCGGTCTGCCCGCGGCCAACCCGGCGGGCAACGGCTTCACCCCGGTCCCGGAGGTCCACAAGGCGCTCGACTGCCTGCGCGCCGGGACGAACTGCGGCCCCTACCAGCCGCACGGCACCTACCCGAACCTGCGCGGTCTGATGGCCTGGTCGATCAACTGGGACGTCTACCACGGCGACGAGTTCGCCAAGGCCCACGACGCCTACTGACGCGCGGAGGGCGCCGCTGACCGGTCAGCGGCGCCCTCCGGCTCACGGTGGGCGGCCCGTGATGGGCACCATGCGGTCCAGCAGCGGGGCGTCGGCGGGGGCGTCGACGGCGGTC
>NZ_JBEOVY010000646.1:0-1590 GCF_040295745.1 Saccharopolyspora sp. NPDC002686 | reverse complement strand
AAGTGAGTGGCGTCACCGGCCTCCCGGTGACGCCACTCAAGTGAGTTCCTCCTATGTGGGACTCTGCGAGTTCGTCAATTCCCACTCATCGGGTACGACGAGCGACTTGCGACGCAGCGCGCCGCCGAGCAGCGTTCAGCTGCTGTCCTCGGCGGGGATGTGCTTCAGCGTCGGCCGTAGTCGTAGTCGTCGTACCCGTCGTCGTGCGAGTCATCGCGGTCCTCGCTGGACCACTCGCCGGACTCAGAGGTGGACAGCTCTCGCTGCAACGCCTCTATGTCCATGGACGGGGAACTGTACTTCAGCTCGCGGGCCACCTTCGTCTGCTTGGCCTTAGCCCGGCCGCGCCCCATGGCTCGACCCCCTCGCACAGGGTGTGCGGGGCGGACAGGGGAAAGTCGGCCCCGCATGATCTCGACAACTTTTCCTGTAACTACCGTACCGTGTCGAGGCGGTTGAACGCGACGTGGTGCCTTGTCTGAGTGGACGTGTCTTGGGTGACGTCGCACTCCTCCGCGTTTTCCGACGTCCGCGAGTCGGCGGCGGGTCCGTTCGGGCGGTCTGGCACGATGCTGCTGTGCCTGAGCCGTTCGTCGCCTACCTGAGGGTGTACGAGCCCTTGACGTCCTTCGACGCACCGCTCCGCGAGGAGCTGGCGGCGGCGGTCGAGCGGGGTCCGATCGACCCGTTCGACGCGGGTCTGCGCGAGCAGGACGTCTGGCTGCGAAGCCAGCTCGCCACCCCGCCCAGACTGCTTCCCGGTGAGACCGCTGACGGTGCCGTGCAGGGTGTCGGCGACGTGCTCGTGCTCGATCCGAAGGAAGTGCCGAGCGCGCCGGCGGCCACGGTCGGCCCGGCGCCGCTGGTGTGCCCCCTGGACCTGCGTGGCCGGTCCGCGGCGGCGCTGGTGGGCTTCCTGGGCGATTCGGAGCTCCCGCTGCGCACGGCGGTGCTGGCGGTGCCGGAGGAGAAGGCCAAGTCCCGCGCCAGCGCGATCGTCAGCGAGCTGGCGGAGGGCGCGGTGCACGTGCTGTCGTCGACCTGGACCGTGCCGCTGCCCTGGTTCGTCCTGGTGGATCCGGAGGAGCGGTGCGTGTTCACCGAGCCGGACCGCCGCCGGGTGTGCTGGCGGGTGGCGATGGCCGATGCCCGCCGCCGGGTGGCGCGGGCGCACTCGATCGGCCGCAAGTCGATCGGCGAGGAGGGCCCGACCCGGATCCTGCGCGAGACGGGCCGCTGGCTGGAGCGCTTCCACCCGCACTCGGCGGTCGAGCTGGACTACGGCGGTCTGGTGCAGCTGATGACCACCAGCGACCTCGAAGCCGACACCTCGGCGGAGGACGTCCACGCCATCGTCGACGCGATGGAAGCCGAGGACGCCGAGGAAGTGGCGACCCGCTACGAGTCCCTCCGCGACTTCTGGTCGGAGTTCGCCTCCCGCGAACGCCACAACTGAATTTCTTTCCAGTGGCTGATTTGCGTGGCGGTGCCGGTGGCGGAACCTCAGACGCCGCCTGGCTGCGGGATCCCGTTTTTATGTATGTCCAATACACGGCAAACGGGCTGTCCTCGCCAGGCGACGTCTGAGAA
>NZ_JBEOVY010000645.1:0-1594 GCF_040295745.1 Saccharopolyspora sp. NPDC002686 | reverse complement strand
TTTGTCGTTGAGTTCGTCCGGATCTTAATCCCCCCCCACTGTTGTGTTTGTTTTGGGTTGCTATAGCCACCCAAAACACTCACGACACCGTGCGTCGGCGGCTTGGGGCTAGAGCATTTCCAGGGGGTCGAGGCGGACCTGGAGTTCGGCTGCCTTGCGGGCTGCTCGGATCGCTTGGGCTGCGTGGAGGGAGGTTGCCAGGGCTCGGCCTTCGGTCCGGTCCACTCGGACGATCAGGCGTTCCCGCTCGGAGTTGCCGTCCTCGTCGACTTCGCCGAGCGGGACCGGGCCGAGGATTTCCGCCGTGGGCGGCAGGTCCGCCGAGTCGAGCAGCGCTTCGATCGCGTCCGGGGTTCCGTCGACGGCCGCGACCCGTCGCGCCGGGGGGAAGCCGAGTTCGGCGCGCTCGGCGAGTTCCAGCGAAGCGAACCAGGACGGGTCCCAGCGCACCAGGGCCTGGACCGGTTGCAGCGACGAGTCGGCCATGACGACCACCCGGCCGCCGTCCCGGGCCGGGCGCACCAGGGCCGCCGCGTCGAACCACAAGCGCAGCGTCGTCTCGGCCGCGCGCAGCTCCGGCCGGGCCAGCAGCGTCCGGCCGTCCAGCAGCAGCGCTGCGCCGTAGCCGCCTTCTGCCACCGGCTCGGCCCCGGGCGTGCACACGACCAGCGCGGGCTTGGCCGGGACCGTGGCCAGCACCTCGCCCGCACCGGAGGTCCGCACCGTCACGTTGCTGAACGCGCGCCCCATCTCCTCCGCGGTCCGACCAGCACCGACGGCGATCGCGCGCAGCCGCCGCGAGCCGCAGTTCGCGCACTTGAACGCCGCTTCCGCGGCTCCGCACCAGCTGCACGCCGCCGGCTTCGGCACGCCGCCTTCGCTGCCTCCCGGCAGCGCCAGCGGCCCGGCGCAGCGCCTGCAGCGCGCCCGCTCGCGGCAGTCGCCGCACGCGAGCGCCGGCACGTAGCCGCGCCGCGGCACCTGCACCAGCACCGGCGCTCCCGCGCCCAGCGCGGCTCGCGCCGCTTCGAAGGCCACCGACGGCAGTCGCGCTGCGCGCGCCGCAGGGTCGCGGGCCAGCTGCGTGTCGTCCTCGCCGATGGCGGTCACTCGCGGCGCTGCCGCTCGCACTTCGGTGCGGTGCGCGACGAGTTCGTGCGCCCAGCCGGATTCGGCGAGCAGGGCGGCTTCCGCGGTGCGGGCGAAGCCGCCGACCAGCAGCGCCGCGCCCGCCGCGTGCGCGCGTTGGGTGAGCACGTCGCGGGTGTGCGGGTAGGGCGTTTGGGGGTAGCTGTGCAGGTCGTCGCCGTCGTCCCACACCGCGGCGAAGCCCAGGTCGTGCACCGGTGCGAACATCGCCGCCCGCGTTCCGACCACCACGCGGGCCGCGCCGCGCAGGACCGACAGCCACCGCCGGTAGCGCTCGGCGGGGGCGATCTCGGCGGCGAGGGCGACGACGTCGTCGCCGACCAGGGCGGTGCAGGCGTCCTGCACCCGTTGCAGGTCGCGGTGGTCCGGGACGACGATCAGCGCACCGCGTCCGGCCGAGGCCGCGGTGGCGGCGGCTTCGGCGAGGCGGGCGGGCCAGTCCTCC
>NZ_JBEOVY010000644.1:0-1598 GCF_040295745.1 Saccharopolyspora sp. NPDC002686 | reverse complement strand
CAGCTACGCGCCGAACTACCACCTCGTGATCATCGTCGACGCGCCCGAGGACGAGCGCGTGCAGCGGCTGGTGGGTCGCGGGCTGACCGAGCAGGACGCCCGCGCGCGCATCGCCGCGCAGGCCACCACCGAGCAGCGGCGCGAGGTCGCCGACGTGTGGCTGGACAACAGTGGCCCCGTCGACGAGGTCATCGCCCAGGTCGACGCGCTGTGGCGGGACCGCCTGGTGCCCTTCGAGGAGAACGTGCGGCTGCGCCGCCGCCCGCCGAAGCGCGCACCGCGGCTGGTCGATCCGAACCCGGACTGGCCGCGCCAGGCCCGCTGCTTGATCGACCGAGTCGAGCGGGCTGCGGGGGACAAGGCCGTGCGCGTCGACCACGTCGGCTCGACCTCGGTCCCGGGCCTGCCCGCCAAGGACATCCTCGACCTCCAGCTCACGGTCCGGTCCTTGGCGGACGCCGACGAGCTCGCCGATTCCCTCGCCGATGCGGGTTTCCCGCAGATCCCGGAGATCGACGGCGACACCCCGCACGACTTCGCACCGGACCCGGAGCTCTGGAAGAAGCGCATCCACGTCTCGGCGGACCCGGCCCGCTACGTGAACCTCCACGTCCGAGCGGACGGAACCCCGGGCCAGCGAGTGGCCCTCCTGTTCCCGGCCTGGCTGCGCGCGAACGAAGAGGCCCGCGCCGACTACCTGGCCCTGAAGCGAGAAGTCGCGGAAGCCCACGCGACCGACCCGGACCACGATGCCTACGCGGACGCGAAAGAACCCTGGTTCGCCGAAGCCCTCCCCAAAGCCTGGACCTGGGCGGAAGAAACCAACTGGACCCCGTGACCCGAGACCGGCGGGCGCCCCGAGTCCTCAGAGGATTCGAGGCGCCCGGCTCGTTGGTACGGGTGGGAGCGGGGTCTGGGGGGAGGATGCCCGCCCCCACCCGGTTCATGGTGCCGATCGGAGGATGTCGGCGATCTCGGTGTAGCCGTCGCTTTCCGCGTGCTCGAGGGCGGTGACGCCGTTGCGGTCGCGTATGTGCACGTCGGCACCTGCGTCCACCAGCGTTCGCACGGCCTGCTGGTAGCGCTCGCTGCCGTCGCCGAGGACCACCGCTTCCAGCAGGGCCGTCCAGCCGAGGTCGTTCACGTGGTTCACGTCGATCCCGGTGCGCACCGCTGCCCGGATGTACTCGACGTGGCCGTGCTCTCCGGCCGGGATCAGCGCCGTGCCGCCGTAGCGGTTGGTCAGGGCGAAGTCCGGGTGGGCGGGGAGCAGGGCTTCCAGCATGCCGACGCTGCCCGTCACCCCGGTGACCAGGAACGCGCTGTCCCGGCGGTCGTCCTGGGTGTTCGGGTTGGCTCCGGCGGCGACCAGCTCGCGGGCCACGTCGACGTGGTCGGCGAGCGCGGCCAGCAGCAACGGGGTGCGCTGGCGCTCGTCGCGGGACTCCACGTCGGCTCCGGCGGCCAGCGCCGCGCGGACCTGCGCGAGGTCGCCCGCGTCGGCGGCGGTCAGCAGCTGCTGGTCGGCTGCCGGGTTCGGCTGCTCCTGCTGCTCCGGCTGTTGCGCCACCGGCGGCGGGGGAGCCGGTGGCGCCGCC
>NZ_JBEOVY010000643.1:0-1620 GCF_040295745.1 Saccharopolyspora sp. NPDC002686 | reverse complement strand
GGTTGCTATAGCGCCCCAAAGTACTCACGACCCTGGGAACCTAGCTGGGGTTGCGGATGCCGTCGATCAGACGGGTCCAGTTGTCGCCGCCCTTGCCGGCCGCGATGGCGCGGTCGTAATGGGCCTTGATCGCGCGAGGCAGGTCCAGGTCGATACCCGCCTCCTCGCTGGCCGCCACGATGTGGTCGGCGGTCGCGCCCATCATCGTGGCCGTGCTCAGGTGACCGGGATGGTCGTCGTTGTCGACCTGCTCGGCGGATTCCGGCAAGAAGTGGACCACGAGCTGGAAGACCTCCGCCGCCCACGGCGCGAAGTCCTTCGCCGGCACCCCGGCCGAACCGAGCAGCGCCGCCCCGTGCAGGAAGGCCGACAGCGAGGTCAGGAAGACGTCCAGGTTCGCCTGGTAGAACAGCTGCGCCAGACCGGGATCCGCGCCCATGTGGTGCGGTTTCCCGATGATCCCCAACGTCTTCTCGTGCGCGTCGAAAACGTCCTCCGGCCCGCTGTAGTAGACGTAGGACGCCTCGGTACCGACCATCGGCGCAGGCACCATGACACCACCGGTCAGGAACCGCGCACCGCGCTGCTCGACCCACTTCGCCGCCTCCCGGGTCACCTCCGGGCTGTCCGAGCTGAGGTTGACGACCACCTTGCCGGTCAGGTCCTCGACCGGGCCGAGGATGTCGTACATCGCCGCGTAATCGGTCAGGCTCAGCAACACCAAATCGCTGGCCCGCACGGCGTCGGCGGGAGTCTCGGCGCGAGCAGCACCGCGCGCGACCACGTCATCGGCAGGCTCGCCGTCCTATTCCACACCGTCACCGGGTGCCCGGCGTCGAGCAGGGAGTTGACCATCGCCTGCCCCATCGGTCCGAGACCGATCAGGGTGACTGGCTGATTCATGTTGTTCTCCAAGGGAATTTCGTTCGAACGGCGGGCCGTCACCGCGCGTTGCGGATCACGTCGATGAGGCCGGTCCAGCTGCCCTCGCCCAGACCGGACGCGATTGCCCGGTCGTAGTGCGCCTTGATCGCGCCGGGCAGTTCGGCGTCGATTCCCGCCGCGCGGCTGGCTTCCAGAAGGTGGTCGGCGCTGGCGCCCATCATCCGGGCGGTGCCCAGCTGGCCGGGGTGCTCGCCGCTGTCGATCTGCGCGGCCGCAGCGGGCAGCACCAGCGGATTCGTCTCGAGGTTCGCCACCGCCCAGGGCAGGAACTCCTGCGCGGACACCCCTGCCGAGCCGACCAGCGCGGTGGCGTGCAGGTACGCCGCCAGGGTGACCAGGAAGAGGTCGATGTGCGCCAGGTAGTAGAGCTGCGCCAGCCCGGGGTCGGTGCCCACGTGGTGGGGTTTCCCGATCAGCCGCAACGTCTGCTCGTGGGCTTCCAGGAGTTCCGCCGGGCCGCTGTAGAACACCTTGGCCGGTTCTGCGCCGACGAGCTCCGCGGAGGCCAGCACGCCGCCGGTGAGGAACCGCCCGCCGCGCTGCTCGATCCAGGTCGCCGCCTCGCGGGCCCGGTCCGGGGTGTCCGAGCTGAGGTTGACGACCACCTTGCCGGTCAGGTCCTCGACCGGGCCGAGGATGTCGTACATCGCCGCGTAATCGGTCAGGCTCAGCAAC
>NZ_JBEOVY010000642.1:0-1624 GCF_040295745.1 Saccharopolyspora sp. NPDC002686 | reverse complement strand
TGAACACCCGGTCCTGCGAGCGGGTCAACGGCCTCGCGGTGATCCTGCGCGGCTACGTCTCGATGACCGGTGAGCTGGCCGGCGACCAGTGGAACCGGCACCCCTCGTCTCATGCTTCGGCGCGCTCGACCCGGGACTCGGGGGCGGGGCGCTCGTGCCGCAGCGACAGCAGGCCGCCGACCACCAGCGTCACGATCACGCCCAGCGGCGTGTACCAGGGGAACGCCAGGGACGCCTCGCCGCCTTCGCCGTCCGGGAACTGCACCCAGACCACGAAGGCCAGCACCACCACGATCGTCGCCCAGAACGCGATCTTCGCGTCGGTCTGCCGGGCCCGCTTGTTCCACAGCCCCAGCAGGAACGCGCCGAGCAGCGCGCCGTAGGTGTAGCTGGCGATGCTGAGCCCGACCTCGACCACCGGGTTGTCGGTGCTGCTGAACATCGATGCGAACACCACGAACACCACGGCCCACACCAGCGTCCACATCTTGCCCATCCGCAGGACCGCCGCGTCGTCCAGCTTCCGCTTGGAGAAGCGCTGGTACAGGTCGCTGACGGTGGAGGTGGACAGCGAGTTCAGCGACGAGGCCAGGGTGCTCATCGCGGCGGCCAGGATCCCGGCGATGAGCAGCCCGGACAGCCCCGGCGGCAGGTCGTTGACGATGAACGTCGGGAACAGCTCGTCCTTGCTGGCCATGCCCATCGAGGCCGGCGTCGCGCCGCGGAAGAACGACCACAGCATGGTGCCGATCAGCAGGAACAGCGCGAACTGCAGGGCGACCACGACACCGCTGGCGATCAGCGCCTTCTGGCTGTCCCGAACGTTCCGGCAGGCCAGCAGCCGCTGCACCATGAGCTGGTCGGCACCGTGCGAGGCCATCGCGAACACCGCACCGCCGAGCACCGCGGTCAGGAACGCGTACTGGTCGGTGATGATCGACGAGGTGAAGTCCAGCAGCTGGAGCTTGCCGGCGTCCACGGCGGTGGCGAACCAGTCCGACGGCAGCTGACCGGCCAGCACGACCGCGGCCGCCACCGCGCCGCCGACGTAGACGAACATCTGGATCGCGTCGACCCACACCACGGCCTTGATCCCGCCCAGGTAGGTGTAGATCACCGTCAGCACCGCCAGGACCAGCACGATCTGCCAGTACGCGAGGTCGACGCCGAACGCCCCCAGCATCACCTTCACCGGGATCGCGGTGGCGAACAGCCGCAGCCCGTCGGCCAGCAGCCGGGTGATCAGGAACGTCACCGAGGCGGTGCCCTGCAGGCCGGCGCCGAACCGCTGGCCGAGGAACTCGTAGGCGCTGACCAGGTTCCCGGCGTAGTACTTCGGCAGCAGCACGAACGCGACCACGACCCGGCCGATCAGGTAGCCGATGGCCAGCTGCAGGTAGGTGAAGCTGCCGAGGTAGGCCACCGTCGGCACGCTGATCACCGTCAGCGTGGAGGTCTCGGTGGCGACCACCGAGAAGCACACCGCCCACCAGGGCAGTTCACGGCTGCCGACGAAGTAGTCCTGGGCGCTGCGTTGTCGACCGCTCAACAACAACCCGAGCACCGGCATGGCGACCAGGTACAAGCCGATGACGGCCAGGTCTAGCCATCGCATGCTGCCTCC
>NZ_JBEOVY010000641.1:0-1658 GCF_040295745.1 Saccharopolyspora sp. NPDC002686 | reverse complement strand
ATCTGGTCGCGCTCGCGCCCTTTCCCCGATCCCACGCCGGAGTGCGCGCGGGCGAGCTGGCACGCCCCCGCGGCGGCGGCCCCAAACCCGGCAGCCCCCCCCGGCTCCGCGCCGGGGGCGCACTCCCGGTTCGGTTCACGCGATGGCTTCGCGCTGCTCCTCCTTCGAGCGCGCTCCGCTGCCGACCAGCGGGGTGATCAGCGCTGCGACCACCATCGACGAGGCCATCATGACGAAGGAGGCCGCCGTGGAACCGGTGGCGTCGTTGAGCCAGCCGACCAGGTAGGTGCCGACGAAGCCGCCGATCGAACCGGCCGTGTTGACGCAGCCCACGCCCGCTCCGGCGAAGTTGCGCGGCAGGATCTCCGCGACGTGCGCGAAGTACGGGCCGTAAGGCGCGTACATGGCACCGCCCGCGACCACCAGCAGCGCGAACGCCCACCAGAAGTGGTCCGGTCCGACCACGTAGGACAGCAGGAAGCCGATGCCGCCGAGCAGCAGCCACGGCCAGATGTAGCCGACCCGGGAGCCGGAGCGGTCCGACATCCGCGAGTTGAGCACCATCAGCAGCGCCGCGACGCCGAACGGGATCGCCGACAGCAGGCCGCTGCGGCCGATGCCCTGGCCGGTGCCTGCCGCCACGATGCTCGGCAACCAGAACACCAGGCCGTACACGCCGATGCTCCACAGCAGGTACTGGATCGACAGCAGCACGACCGGGCGGGAGCGGAACGCCGCCGCGAACGAGCTGGCCGGGGTGGCCTGGCGGCGTTCGGCGGCCAGCTCCGCGAGCAGCGCGTCCTTCTCCGGCTCGTTCAGCCACTTCGCCTCGGACGGGTGGTCGCTGACCAGCGCCCGGAAGACGAAGGCCCAGACCACCGCGGGCAGGCCCTCGATGATGAACATCTCCCGCCAGCTGGTCATCTCGACCAGGTAGCCGGAGACGGCGTTCAACCACATCACCGTGATCGGGTTGCCCAGGATCAGGATGGCGTTCGCGCTGCCGCGCTCGCGCTTGGTGAACCAGCGGGCCAGGAACACCACCATCGCGGGCAGCACGGCGGCTTCCACCGCGCCCAGCAGGAAGCGGACCAGGATCAGCAGCGCGGCGCTGTGCAACAGGCCCTGCACCGCGGCCAGCAGACCCCACGCCAAGGTGCACCAGAAGATCAGCCCGCGAACGCTGCGCTTCTCGGCGTAGAGCGTGCCGGGGATCTGGAACAAGCAGTACCCGAGGAAGAAGGAAGCGCCGATCAGCGAGGACATCGAACCGCTGAGGGCCAGGTCCTCCTTCATCCCGCCGGCGACTCCGATCGAGAAGTTCGACCGGTCCAAATAGGCCAGCGAGTAGGTCACGAACGCGACCGGGAGCAAGCGCAACCAGCGCTGCCGCCCCGGATCGACGGGTGATGTCAAGGCCGACTCCTTCGTCGCCTTTACCACGATGCGGTAAACCGTTCTTTATCGCGGGATAACATAGAGATCCTCCGGGGAAGCTGTCAACGCGACCGGTAACGTCTGCACGACCGATGCGGAAACGGAGGAACGAGTGCCGGAACCGTCCAAGGCACCGCGCGACGACATGGTGCGCAAGGCGTTGCGCCTGCTGGTGCTGCTCGGCGAAGCGCCGCGCGGCACCACGCTTTCCGACCTGGCCC
>NZ_JBEOVY010000640.1:0-1660 GCF_040295745.1 Saccharopolyspora sp. NPDC002686 | reverse complement strand
CTGACCGCGTTCCTCACCGGCATCACCGAGCCGCTGGAGTTCTCGTTCATCTTCGTGGCCTGGCCGCTGCTGCTTGTGGTGGCAGATCGCGGCCGCCGAAACCGCTGCGTGGAAGAACTCGTGGTACCCGAAGGTCTTGGGCCACGGGTCCGGCCAGCGGCACGCGTAGAAGATCGCACCTGCGGTGTAGAGCAGACCGCCGACCACCAGCAGCACCAGTGCGGCGACCCCGGAGCTGTGCAGCAGGTCGGGCAGCACGAACACGGCGACCCAGCCCAACGCGATGTACACCGGCACGCCGACCCAGCGCGGCGCGTTCGGCCAGGCGAGCTTCAGGATCACGCCGCCCAGCGCGCCACCCCAGACGATCGCCAGCACCACGGCACCCGTGGTCGGCTGCATCGCGACCATCGCGAACGGGGTGTACGTGCCCGCGATGAACAGGAAGATCATCGAGTGGTCGAGCCGGCGCATCCAGGTCCGGGCACCGACGGTCTTCCACGTCTTGCGGTGGTAGAGGGCGCTGACGCCGAACAGGCCGAGCACGGTCGCCACGTAGATCGAGGTGCCCACCGCCGCGCGCGCGGACACGGTCGCGGCGGCGAGCGTGATCAGCGTGGCACCGGCGGCGATCGACACCACCAGCGACCAGAAGTGGATCCAGCCGCGCATCCGCGGTTTGACGAACGCGGTCGGGCGGCGGGCGGAGAGGGCGCTAGTCACACCTCGAGGTTACGGGACCGTAAGTTTTCGCCGAGCGTGATCCGCACTGCATCCGCCCGAGCGCTCCGGGCCACCCGAGCACCGGGGCTCACCGGATCCGCGTAGGCTCAGCTGGCGTGGCGTTCAAGGTCCGGTTGAAAGAACTCATCTACGGCGTCTACGAGCGACGACTCCGCCGGAAGCTGGACGGCGTGCAGCATCCTCGGCACGTCGGCGTCATCCTGGACGGAAACCGCAGGTGGGCGAAGGAAGCCGGGCTCGACGCCGCGCACGGCCACCAGGCCGGGGCCCGCAAGATCGCCGAGCTGCTGGGCTGGTGCGAAGAGGCCGAGGTCGAGGTGGTCACGCTGTGGCTGCTGTCCACCGACAACCTCAACCGCACCTCCGACGAGCTCAACGCGCTGATGGAGATCATCGCCGGAGTCGTCGACGAGCTGACCCACCCGGACACGCCCTGGCGGGTGCGGATCGTCGGTGCGCTGGACGTGCTGCCGACGGAGACCGCGGCGCGCCTGTCCGCCGCCGCGCTGCGCACCAAGGGCCGCACCGGCATGCAGGTCAACGTGGCGGTCGGCTACGGCGGCCGCCGGGAGATCGCGGACGCGGTGCGCAAGCTGCTGCAGTGGCACGCCGAGGCGGGCACCACCATCGAGGAACTCGCCGAGGTCCTGACGGTCGACCACATCGCCGAGCACCTCTACACCTCCGGCCAACCCGACCCCGACCTGCTGATCCGCACCTCGGGCGAGCAGCGGTTGTCCGGCTTCATGCTGTGGCAGTCCGCGCACTCCGAGTTCTGGTTCACCGAGGCCTACTGGCCGGCCTTCCGCCGAGTCGACTTCCTCCGCGCCTTGCGCGACTACGCAGTACGCCACCGCCGCTTCGGAGGCTGACCCCGATCGACCGGAGGCTAGCAGTCGCGGGGCCCCCTCCCGCT
>NZ_JBEOVY010000639.1:0-1678 GCF_040295745.1 Saccharopolyspora sp. NPDC002686 | reverse complement strand
CCGCTGTTCGACGAGCGCACCGCAGCCCAGAAGGTCCAGGCCGCTGAGGACGCCTGGAACACCCGCGACCCCGAGCGCGTCGCAGCGGCCTACACAGCGGATTCGGTGTGGCGCAACCGCGATCGGTTCATCGCCGGGCGCGCTGAGATCGTGGGGTTCCTGCGGCAGAAGTGGGCGCGCGAGCTGGACTACGCGCTGCGCAAGGAGCTCTGGGCCTTCCGCGAGGACCGCATCGCGGTGCGCTTCCAGTACGAGTGCCACGACGAGTCGGGGCAGTGGTGGCGCAGCTACGGCAACGAGCTGTGGGAGTTCACCGCCGACGGCCTGATGAGCCGCCGCGAAGCCAGCATCGACGACATGCCGATCACCGCCGCCGAACGCCGCATCTTCGGCTCCCGCCCGGACGCCGAACGCGGTCAGCTGCTGCCGATCCGCTGACCGGCGGGCATCACGGCATCATGGCCGCGAGGATGAAAAAGGCTCACTTCGCAGTCGTTGCAGGTAGCCCGGTCCGTTCACCGGCGGAGGAAGCCGGGCAGATCGGCGAAGGAATCCAGCACGTGGTCGGGTTCGCCGGACGCGGCCGAGAGGGCTTCCGGGCTGAACTTGCCGGTGCGCACCAGGATTCCGGTGATGCCGTGCTGTTGCGCGCCGAGCACGTCGGACTCGACGTCGTCGCCGATCATCAGCGAGTTCGCGGGTTCAGCGCCGAGCTTGCCCAGCGCGGCGGCGAAGAACTCGGCGGACGGCTTGCCGACCACCGTCGCCGCTCGGTTCGCGGCCCTTTCCAGGCCGAGCAGGAATGCGCCCGAGTCCAGCTGCAGGCCCTGGTCGGTGCGCCAGTAGAGGCTGCGGTGCATGGCCACCAGCGGTGCGCCGCGCTGCAGGTGGGCGAAGGCGAGGTTGAGCGTCCGGTAGTCGAACTCCGGTCCGGCGCCGCCGAGGAGGACCACGTCCGCGTCGTCGTCGACCAGTTCCACATCACCCAGGTCGTCGCCGATGTCCCCGCTGTTCACCAGCAGGCACCGAGCACCGGGGTGGTGCCGCGCGAGGTGTTCGGCGGCGGCCGCCGGTGCGGTGAGGATCTCGTCGGGGCCGACGTCGAACCCGGCCTCGACCAGGGCTTCCGCGATCGACGACCTGGTGCGGCTGGTGGTGTTGGTGACCAGCAGGACGTCGATCCCGTCAGCCCTCAATTCCCTGAGCGCATCGGCGGTGCGCGGCAGCGGTCGCCAGGAGACGGTCAGTACGCCGTCGATGTCGATCAGCGCGGCCCGGAGTTCCACCATTCCCGCACGGTACGGCCTTGCGCGGCGGATATCAGGGCATCATGGCCGCGATGTCGGCGGCGGCCTCGCGGGCCAGGGCGCCCAGCTCGGGGAAGCGCGACTCCGGGACGCGGTCGCGCGGACCCCAGATGCTGACGATGGCGAACGGGTGGTCGCGCGCGTCCAGTGCCGCCGCCGAGATCCCGTGGACCTGGGGTTCCAGCTCGCCGATGCCGACGCTGTAGCCCAGCTCGCGGATCTCGGCGAGCTCGGCGCGCAGCGCGGTGCGGTCGGTCCGGGTGGTGGAGGTGTACTGGCTGGCGGGCAGCGTCGACGGCCACCACCACATCGCGCGCCTCACTTGGGAGCTCGCGCCGGTCGACGGTCCGCCCGTGATCATCGGGTTTGCC
>NZ_JBEOVY010000638.1:0-1682 GCF_040295745.1 Saccharopolyspora sp. NPDC002686 | reverse complement strand
TCCGGCCCGGCCGGTCCGGCGCGCGGCGGTGTCGGCCTTCGGGTTCGGGGGCACCAACTTCCACTGCGTGCTCGAGGAGCACCTCTCCGGCGACGGATCCGGAGGGCGCGCACGCCGAGGGGACCTCGGTGAACGACCTGCTCGCGGCGTACGGGAACGCCTCCGACACGCAGCGGCGGAGGCGGCGACGCGCCTGAGAAGGTGACTGTCCGGGCGGCGCCGGACTCCCTTCAATAGGGTTTTGTCCCGTGTCGAGTCCTGATCTCCGGAGGCCCGCGCCCGATCTCTCCGGCGCGCGCAAGCTCCAGACCCGCAAGCACCACGCCGTCGGTTGGCCGGTCGCCGGCCTGATCGTGCTCGGGATCTGCGGATTGGTGATGGCCGGTGTCACCACGTCCCGGGTCGGTCTGCTGCCCGCGCTGGTCGGCGCCATAGCCGCTCTGCTGCCGGTCGGCGTCGTGTTCGCCGCGATCATCTGGATCGACCGGTGGGAACCGGAACCGCCGATGCTGCTGCTCGGTGCGTTCCTGTGGGGCGTGGGCGGGGCGACCGCCTGCTCGCTGCTGCTCAACGACACCGTCATCCAGCTCGTCGACACCCTGTTCGGCGGCGGCGACCAGAAGTTCCTCCTGACCGCGGTGATGGGGCCGCTGGTGGAGGAGGGCGCGAAGGCGCTGTTCGTGGTCGCGCTGTGGTTCAAGCGCCGCTCGGAGTTCAACGGGATGGTCGACGGCATCGTCTACGCGGCGCTGACCGCGGCGGGCTTCGCCTTCACCGAGAACATCCTGTACTTCGGCAAGGCGTTCGCGATCGACGGCATGGGCAGCTTCGGCGGCGGCGTGGTGGCGGTGTTCATCATGCGCGGCGTGCTGGCGCCGTTCTCGCACCCGCTGTTCAGCGCGATGTTCGGCATCGGCATCGGTCTGGCCGCGCGCACCGACGACAAGCGGCTGCGCCCGGTCTACTTGCTGGGCGGGTTCGCGGCGGCGTTCCTGCTGCACGCGGTGTGGAACGCGGCGACGCTGCTCGGCGGCGCGGAGTTCCTCAACGTCTACTTCCTGATCATGGTGCCGATCTTCCTGGGCACCTTCGGGCTGGTGGTGTGGCAGCGCAAGCGCGAGCAGCGGATCGTCATCGAGCAGCTGCCGGTGCTGGAGCGGGCCGGGCTGATCGCGCGCAGCGAGATGGACATGCTGGCCACGCTGGCCGGCCGGAAGGGCTGGCTGCGCAAGGTGCGCCGCAGGGCGGGGCACGAGGCGGCCAAGGCGGTCCGCGACTACCAGATCGCGGTCACCGAGCTGGCGTTCCTGCAGCACCGGGCGTCCGAGGGCCGCACCACCAGTGCGGCCCGCCGGTCCCGCCGCGAGGAGCTGATCGAGGACCTCAAGCAGGCGAGGCGCTCGGCGGCGGGCACCCAGCAGGCGATCAAAACGGCCCGAATCAAGCTCGACGAGCTGACCCAGCACAACCTCAGGCGCCCGATTCCCAAAACCCCGCCCCAACGCACCCGCGACTGACGAGCGCAGTTCCAACCGAGGTGGGCAGGCCGTCCGCTCGAGTGCCGCGGATCCTTCGCGCACCGAGACCCGCAGTTTCAATTGAAACTGTGATCCGCCGTGGGTGGGATTTACAGTTTCAATTGAAACTGTAAATCTACACCTGGCGACGAACACCGGATCAGG
>NZ_JBEOVY010000637.1:0-1696 GCF_040295745.1 Saccharopolyspora sp. NPDC002686 | reverse complement strand
GTCCGCGGGAGCGATCCCGCGGACCGGCGACCGACCCAACCTGGCACCCCTGCCCCTAGCCGGCAGAACCTTTCGACCAAGGGAGAAGACCCGACGTGCTTGACGTCAACTTCTTCGATGAACTCCGCATCGGCCTGGCTACGGCCGACGACATCCGCCAGTGGTCGTACGGCGAGGTCAAGAAGCCCGAGACCATCAACTACCGCACCCTGAAGCCGGAGAAGGACGGGCTCTTCTGCGAGAAGATCTTCGGTCCGACCCGGGACTGGGAGTGCTACTGCGGCAAGTACAAGCGCGTCCGCTTCAAGGGCATCATCTGTGAGCGCTGTGGCGTCGAGGTCACCCGCGCCAAGGTGCGTCGCGAGCGGATGGGCCACATCGAGCTGGCCGCTGCCGTCACCCACATCTGGTACTTCAAGGGCGTCCCGTCCCGGTTGGGCTACCTGCTCGACCTGGCCCCCAAGGACCTCGAGAAGATCATCTACTTCGCGGCCTACGTGATCACCGGTGTGAACACCGAGCTGCGGCACAACGACCTGTCGACGCTGGAAAGCGAGATCAGCGTCGAGCGCAAGCACATCGCCGACCAGCGCGATGCCGACCTCGAGGCGCGGGCCCAGAAGCTCGAGGGCGACCTGGCCACGCTCGAGGCCGAGGGCGCCAAGAGCGACCAGCGCCGCAAGGTCAAGGAAGGCGCCGAGCGCGAGATGAAGCAGCTGCGCGACCGCGCGCAGCGCGAGCTCGACAAGCTCGACGAGATCTGGGAGACCTTCACCAAGCTGGAGCCCCGCCAGCTGGTCGCCGACGAGATCCTGTACCGCGAGCTCTACGACCGGTACGGCGAGTACTTCACCGGCGGCATGGGCGCCGAGGCCATCCAGGCGCTGCTGTCGAACTTCGACATCGCCGCCGAGGCCGAGCTGCTGCGCGAGACCATCCGCAGCGGCAAGGGCCAGAAGAAGCTGCGCGCCCTCAAGCGGCTCAAGGTCGTGGCGGCCTTCCAGGCCACCGGCAACGACCCGAGCGGCATGGTGCTCAACTGCGTGCCGGTCATCCCGCCGGACCTGCGCCCGATGGTGCAGCTGGACGGTGGCCGCTTCGCGACCTCCGACCTCAACGACCTGTACCGCCGGGTCATCAACCGCAACAACCGCCTCAAGCGACTGATCGACCTCGGTGCGCCCGAGATCATCGTCAACAACGAGAAGCGGATGCTGCAGGAGTCCGTCGACGCGCTGTTCGACAACGGCCGTCGCGGGCGTCCGGTGACCGGCCCGGGCAACCGGCCGCTGAAGTCGCTGTCCGACCTACTCAAGGGCAAGCAGGGCCGCTTCCGCCAGAACCTGCTGGGCAAGCGCGTCGACTACTCCGGCCGTTCGGTCATCGTGGTCGGTCCGCAGCTGCAGCTGCACCAGTGCGGTCTCCCGAAGGAGATGGCGGTCGAGCTGTTCAAGCCGTTCGTCATGAAGCGGCTGGTCGACCTCAACCACGCGCAGAACATCAAGTCCGCGAAGCGGATGGTGGAGCGCCAGCGCCCGCAGGTGTGGGACGTGCTGGAAGAGGTCATCGCCGAGCACCCGGTCCTGCTGAACCGTGCTCCCACGCTGCACCGCCTCGGCATCCAGGCCTTCGAGCCGCAGCTGGTCGAGGGCAAGGCCATCCAGCTGCACCCGCTGGTCTGCGAGGCGTTCAACGC
>NZ_JBEOVY010000636.1:0-1708 GCF_040295745.1 Saccharopolyspora sp. NPDC002686 | reverse complement strand
GGTGGACGCGCACGCCGCCGTGATCCCGCCGCCACGCGCGCAGCGCCGGGGGCAGCACGCCGATGCTCGCGGAGTAGACGGTGGCCAGCTGCAGCTCGCCGCACTCCAGCCCGGACGCCTGCCGAGCGGCCGACCGCGCCCGCTCGGCATCGGCGAGCGCGGCCCGCGCGTGCGGCAGCATCGCGCGGCCCATCGGCGTGAGCCGGACGGAGCGCGGCAGCCGTTCCAGCAGCGGCCCGCCCGCATCGCGCTCCAGTGCGCGCACCTGGTGCGACAGCGCGGGCTGGGTGACGTGCAGCAGCTCGGCGGCCCTGGTGAACGACCCGGTGTCGACCACGGTCACCAGGTACTCGAACTGCCGCAACGTTGCCATGAGCAGAATTTATCAGTGCCAGAAGAAACAATCCTTGGATTTATCGATCGGCGCCGACGAGAGTTGACGGCATGAGCAATCCGGCGTCAACCCGAGCCCCGCTCGACCGCACCTCAGGGGACCGTGACGCAAACCAGCCACAAGAAACCCCGGAACGCGAGATCGACCCCGAACGCGACCACCACTGTGAATCGCGGAGAGGCGGAAGCGCCCTGGTTGTTGGTGCTAACGGAGTTATTGGCCGCAACCTCGTCGATCACCTGGTCACGCTCCCGGAATGGGAGGTCGTCGGGGTGTCCAGGCGGGGTGGGGAGGACACCGACCGGGTCCGGTACTTGGCGGTGGACCTGTTGGACGCGGAGGACACCCGGGAGAAGCTGAGCGGGCTGACCGGTGTCACGCACCTCTTCTACGCGGCCTACCAGGACCGGCCGACGTGGGCCGAGCTGGTGCCGCCGAACATGGCGATGCTGACCAACGTCGTCGACGCGGTCGAGGCCGCCGCGCCCGGACTGCGCCACATCAGCCTCATGCAGGGATACAAGGTCTACGGCGCGCACCTCGGTCCGTTCAAGACGCCGGCGCGGGAGACCGACGCCCGTCCGATGCCGCCCGAGTTCATGGCTTCCCAGCAGGATTTCCTGGAGCAGCGCCAGCAGGGCAAGGCGTGGGCGTGGACCGCACTGCGCCCCTCGGTGGTGGCCGGTTTCGCGCTCGGCAACCCGATGAACCTGGCGCTGGTGATCGCGGTCTACGCGGCGATCTCCAAGGAGCTCGGCCTGCCGCTGCGGTTCCCCGGCAAGCCCGGCGCGTACGACTCGTTGCTGGAGATGACCGACGCGCGCCTGCTGGCCAAGGCGACGGTCTGGGCGGCGAACGCCGAGCAGGCGCAGAACCAGGCGTTCAACATCAACAACGGTGATCTGTTCCGCTGGCGGGAGATGTGGCCGAAGATCGCCGCGCACTTCGACCTGGCGGTCGGCGACCCGCTGCCGATGTCGCTGACCGACGTGATGGCCGACAAGGCGGAGCTGTGGCAGCGCATGGTCGCCGAGCACGACCTGGAACCGCTGTCCTACCAGGAGGTCTCGTCCTGGGGCTTCGGCGACTTCGTCTTCTCCTGGGACTACGACATGTTCGCCGACGGTTCCAAGGCCCGCCGCTTCGGCTTCCACGAATTCGTCGACACCGAAGCGATGTTCCAGGAGATCTTCGACGACCTCCGCAAGCGCCGGATCATCCCCTGACCGGAGTTGCCCACGCGCTCCTCGACGACCACCAACCGCTTCCTCCGGCAGTGCAGAAGTCGTGAGTACTTTGGGGCGCTATAACACC
>NZ_JBEOVY010000635.1:0-1711 GCF_040295745.1 Saccharopolyspora sp. NPDC002686 | reverse complement strand
GCCGATGTTGCTGCTGGTAGGCCTGGTTGTTCGGGCAGCCTCGGCGCGAGCCGCAGCAGCAGCTCGTGCCTCGCCCGGTCCTGCTCGTCCTGCATCATCTCTGGGGTCGGATCAGAGGTAGAAGGCCAAGAAGAGGCAGCCGGCCAGGATCACGCCGAGGACCATCAGGACCTTGTCCTTCAGGACCACTTCCTCCGGCTCGCCCGCGATGCCCTTGTCGATGTCCACCGCGTAGCGCAGGATCGCCACGACCATCGGCACGATCGAGATCAGGCCCCAGCGGGAGTTCTCGAACTCGCGGATGTCGTAGGCCCACAGCGCGTAGGCCATGATCGTGATCGCGGCCGCGATGGCCCACACGAACCGCAGGTAGGACGGCGAGTACGCCTTCAGCGACTTGCGGATCTTCGCGCCGGTCTCCATCGCCAGCTTCACCTCGGCGTAGCGCTTGCCCGCCACCATGAACAGCGAGCCGAACGCGACGATCAGGTAGAACCACTGCGTGATGACCAGGCCGGCGGCGGCACCACCGGCGATGGCGCGCAGCAGGAAGCCGGACGCGACGATGCACAGGTCGATCACCGGCTGGTGCTTCAGGCCGAAGCAGTAGCCCAGCTGCACCGCGATGTAGACCGCCATCACGGCCAGCAGCGACATGCTGGTCAGAGCGGAGATCAGCAGCGATCCGCCGAGCAGCAGCACGCACACCGCGTAGGCGATCGGCACCGGGATCAGCCCGGCCGCGATCGGGCGGTTGCGCTTGGTCGGGTGCTGGCGGTCCGCCTCGACGTCGATCGCGTCGTTGACGAAGTAGATGCCGGAGGCGGCCATCGAGAACACGATGAACGCCAGCACGGCGTGCCAGAGCACGGCCGGGTCCAGGATCTGGCCCGCCGCGAACGGCACGGCCAGCACCAGGACGTTCTTCACCCACTGCTTGGGGCGCAGCTCCTTGATCAGGCCGGTGACCAGGCCCGCCGTGGTGCCCGCCTTCGCGGTGACCTTCGCGTGGTAGGCGTCCGAGGACTTGTCCTTGATGTCGTCGGACTTCTTCGCCGTCGGCTCGAGCACCTCGTCGCCGAACTCGGCGCCGATGGTGCCCTCGCCGTCGGTCTCCACCTCGATGCGCTCGGCCTGCGCGGTCTTCTCGTCCGGCTCGACCGCAGCGTCGGTGCCGGTCGTCTCGCCCGTCTTGCCGGCACCGTTCAGCAGCGCGTCGCCTACGTGGGCACCGTTGCTGCCGCCGGCCTCGGCCGACGCATCGGTCTTGCCGGTGTCCGCCTCGGCCGACGCATCGGTCTTGCCGGTGTCGGCCTCGGTTTCGTTCTTGTCAGCCACGGTTCCTCCGCCGTCTCGTGAATCGCCGCACGCCCCACGCCACGGCACCGCCGAGCGCAGAACCGGCGACCACATCGCTCGGATAATGAACCCCCAGGACGAGGCGGCTGACCATCATCGGCGGCACGACCACCGGGGTCAGCTTCTTGCCCGTCAACCCGCCGTAGAGCACCGCAGCGGCCGCCGTGGACGTCGCGTGCGAGGACGGGAAGCTCAGCTTGCTCGGCGTGCCGACCAGCACCTGGACGCCGGGGTCGGACGGCCGACGCCGGCGCACCACGCGCTTGACGGCGATCGACGACCTCGAGGAAGGTCGCCCAGCGGCTGCAGCTGAGCAGCTACACCGAGGACATGCGGGCGCAGGGGCGCCAGC
>NZ_JBEOVY010000634.1:0-1713 GCF_040295745.1 Saccharopolyspora sp. NPDC002686 | reverse complement strand
CACGCCGCGAGGACCGCCGACTGCTGGTGCTGCTCGCCCTGCTCGCTGTCGGTTACCTACCGCTCGTGCTGGTCCTGGGCTTGCCGGCCATGTCGCGGATGTAGGTGGCCGACTCGCCGATCGCCAGCTCGACGCACGCACTCTGCTGAGTGCTTCGGCTGGACTTCCGCCAGGGGCCGATCTTTGCGCTGATCACTCTTCGCCGATCCCTTCGGCATGCTTGGCGATGAGCTCGGCGGATTCCGCTGGGCTCAACGCGACTTCGGATACACGTGCTACTGCCTTGCGGAAGGCTGCCACGTCATCCGAACCGGTGACCATAGAGCCAGCATTCGGAGCTTCGGTGAAGACGTGAGGTTCGTCGTCATCGAACTCGAGCAGGGTGAATACGCCGTTCAAGGCGAAGTGGAAGTCCGCATCCAGCGGAATGACCTGGACGACGATGTTGGGCTGGGCTCCGAGCTTGAGCAGGTGGCGCAACTGGTCGAGACGCACTTTCGGCTGCTTGACGGGCCGCCACAGAACGGGTTCGTCGATGTATGCGATCAGCTTCGCCGGTGACGTCCGATCCAGGATTCCTTGCCGCGTCTGGCGCAGCGAGATCGCCTGTTCCACTTCGTAGGGCGAGCGGTCATCGGATTCGAAGAGCGCTCGTGAATAGGCGCGGGTCTGGAGCAGACCGGGAATGACTGTCGGGCTGACAGTCGTCAGGCGCACGGCGCGTTGCTCGGCGTCGATCAGTGCGGAGAGCTGGTCCGGCAAGTCCTTGTGCAGCTCCCACCACACCGGTTCGTCGAGTTCTCGGACCATGCGGAGCAGCTGCTCCCGATCGTGGCCGGTCACACCCAGGACCGCTAGCAGTGAGGCGACGTCTGTTTCGTTGATCCCCTGCGCGACGTTCTCCACCCGCGACACGCGCGACTTGCTCCAGTCGAGCTGTTCCGCGACCTCACGGACCGAGAGGCCGCTCTTCCGCTGGGCTTCCTTCATGAGGCGGGACAAGGCGCGCGCACGTGGGGTGTTGGCCATGCGCACAGCCTAAGTGGGGGTGCTCCTCGGATCGTTTCATTCATTCGAGTAATTGAAACGTCCCACATGATCGCGGGACGATACGTGGGACGTTGCACGAACTGATCTTCGTTCGGGTGGTGGCCATGTATCCGTTTCATTGGGTTCCTGCTGGTGGAGCGCGGCATGCGAGTACCGATGCGCGGCCTGATGGGGCGCTGGCCTACCCGAGCGGGACCGGGGTTCTGACGTTGTGCGGGAGCGAGCTCGTCGCTGACAACTCCGAGGTCGCCTGGCTCTGGGGCACCTGCGCCGACTGCAACTCCGCCGCGCGGCAGATCGCCGATACCGCTCGCTGAACTCCGGAAGGACTCGACATGCTGGACCTGATGCCGCAGATCGGCTCCGTCTCGGCGATCCTCGCCTGCTACCTGGTCCTGACCTGGCGGCCGCGTCGTCCGCAGCACGCCGGTGGCGGTGAGGGTGCGCTGACCGTGTGGCAGCTCGTTGCGCACGTGGAAGCCGAGCGCCGGCAACGGGAAAGCGGTGGCAGGCATCGGCTCCGAGAACCAGCCGAGTCCACATCGGACTGTCCAGGGCTGCCGCAGGAGCTCCAGCAGCGCGTGCTGGACGGACTCCGCCGCCTCTGACCACCTGAATCCCGGTTCGCCGCCGATGCCCCCGACCTGCGGCGGCGAGCCGGAC
>NZ_JBEOVY010000633.1:0-1727 GCF_040295745.1 Saccharopolyspora sp. NPDC002686 | reverse complement strand
GCCGCCCCTGGTCAGGAGCGGCGCCACGTGGCGTTCCGCCCCCCGGTCGGGGTGCGGAGTCGCACCGGCGATCGCGGACCGGCGCGTTCCTACTCCGGTTCCCGGGTGGGTGGTTCTTCGAGGAAGGCGCGGAGCTGGTCGGCCGGGAGCGGGCGGGAGAACAGCCAGCCTTGGTACAAGTCGATTCCGAGATCGCTGAGGACCTGGAACTGGCCGACGTTCTCGACACCTTCGGCGACGCAGCTGCGTCCCATCGCGTGCCCCATGCCGGTCATCGCCTTGGCGATGGCGACGTCGGCCGGGTCGGTCTCCACACCGGAGACGAATTGGCGGTCCAGTTTGATGATCTGCGTGGGAAGGTCTTTGAGGCGGGCCAGCGAGGAGTAGCCGGTGCCGAAGTCGTCCAGGGCGAAGCGCACGCCGCGTCCGGCGAGCTCGACCATCGCTTCGCGGGGGCGCGCGGGCAGGTCGATCAAGGACGTTTCCACGATTTCCAGCACCACGCGGTGCGCGTCTATGCCGGTTTCGGTAATGATCTCGGTGATCTCGTCGACGAATTCCGGGTCGTGCGGCAGCAGATCGACCAGGTTGACGGTGACGGCCACCGGGCGTCCATTGTGGATGGGCCAGCTGGCTGCCTCGCGCAAAGCGGCGCGCAGCACCCACCGGTCCAGTCGGCGCAGCAGGTTGCCTTGCTCCGCCACGCGCAGGATCACCTCCGGTGAGAGCAGGCCGCGGTCGGGATGCGGCCAGCGCACCAACGCCTCGGCCATCACGACGGAACGATCGCCGGTCAGGACCGGCTGGTAGTGCAGGACGAGGGAGTCGGCCTCCATCGCTGAGCGCAGTTGCTCCTCGAGGCCCAGTTGCTCCTCCACCACGGCGATCATGGTGGGGGTGGCCAACGACACCCGCCCGGGCCCCCGGCTCTTCGCGTGGAACATCGCCGCGTTGGCGTAGCGCAGCAGATCCGCGCCGACGGTGTCCCGGTCGAGCGTCGCGGCCCCGATCGAGGCCGATACTGCGACGGGGTACCCGCGCACGGGCACGCTCGTGCGCAGCAGCTCCGCCACCCAGATCGTGAAGGCCTCCAGGCCCCCCACGGCGTCGACGTCCGAGCAGATGATCAAGTACTTGTCGCCGGAAAGCCTGGCCGGCGTGCAGCCGGACGGCAGTCCGTCCACGAGTCGCCGCGCCAATGCCGTGAGCAGTTCGTCGCCGGCCTCGTGGCCCAGTGCGTCGTTGACGCGCTTGAAGTTGTCGATGTCGCAGAACAGCACGGCGACCTGTTCGGCACCCCGGTGCAGCAAGCTGTCGAGCAGCTCGTTGAGGCCCGTGCGGTTGAGCAATCCGGTCAGATCGTCGTGGGTGGCCTGGTAGCGCAACGCCTCGGTCTGCCGCAGCCGCTCGGTGATGTCCTGGAACACCACCAGCCAGAACTTGCTCCCGTCGTCCGCCACCGATGCCGCGCTGTGCACGTCGCAGTGCACGGTCCGGCCATCCGAACGCACCAGCACCCGCTGGTGCGCTCGCGACTGGTTCAACGGTGCATCTACTGCCGCGGCGTCCACGAACAGGCTTGCGCTCCGGTCGTCCGGGTGCAGCAGGCCCGCGGCGGGCATGTTGTTCAGCTCCGCGAGCCGGTAGCCCAGCAGGCCGCACAGCGCCTCGTTGGCATCCAGCACGCGCTCGGACGCGTCGAACAGGGCGATACCGGCCGGGGTCAG
>NZ_JBEOVY010000632.1:0-1738 GCF_040295745.1 Saccharopolyspora sp. NPDC002686 | reverse complement strand
TCGGGCTGGGGGCCCAATCCCCGGGGTATTTGCCCCCGCTCCCGGGTATCGCGGTCGACGGCCCAGCCGCCCGCCTCCGCCCGTGCGCTGATCCGCTGCCCCCGTTCGGCGTCCGCTGATCGTTCCAGCAGGCGGATTCGATCACCAACCGAGAGGATCGCAGCTGCGGAGCCGCTCGGCGAGAACACGCCGAGACCTTCCGGGCACCGCGCGTGATCACTAGGTTCGACTGGAATTCGGCGCAGTGGGAGGCGGAATGAACTGGCGCGGTCTGGTCACCATCGCCGCGGTGTGCGGGATGCTGCTGATCGGAGCCCCGGTGGGCGCGGCGCCCCCGGTGGACGACGTGCGCGACCGGCTGGAAGCGGTGCCGGACCTGACGGTGGTGGGGGAGCGGCCCACCGAACCCGGGTTCCGGCTGTTCGACCTGACCTACACCCAGCCCGTCGACCACCGCCACCCGGAGGCCGGGACCTTCCAGCAGCGCCTGACGCTGCTGCACCGCGACCTGGCGCGGCCGACCGTGCTCTACACCTCCGGTTACAACCTGCCGGAGAAGACCAGCCGCACCGAGCCGACGCAGCTGGTCGACGGCAACCAGGTGAGCCTGGAGCACCGCTTCTTCACCCCGTCGCGGCCCGACCCGGCCGACTGGAACGACCTCGACATCTGGCAGGCCGCCACCGACCAGCACCGGGTGATCACCGCGCTGCGCACGGTCTACCAGCACCAGTGGATCACCACCGGGGCCAGCAAGGGCGGCATGACGGCGGTCTACCACCGGCGGTTCTACCCCGACGACGTCGACGGCACGGTCGCCTACGTCGCGCCCAACGACGTGGACAACGACCAGGACCGCTACGACGAGTTCCTGGCCGGCGTCGGCACCGACCCGGCCTGCCGCGCGGCGCTGACCGCGGTGCAGCGGGAAGCGCTGATCAGGCGCGGCGAGATGACGGCGAAGTTCCAGGCCTACGCCGACGCCGAGGGGCTGACCTTCGACCGGATCATCGGCGACGTCGACCGGGGCCTGGAGATGGTCGTGCTCGACGCGCCGTTCGCGTTCTGGCAGTACCGCGGCCAGGACGACTGCGCCAAGATCCCGGCGACCACGGCCAGCACCGACGAGATCTACCGGTTCTTCGACGAGACCTCGGAGTTCCGCTTCTACACCGACCAGGGCATCGAGCCCTACACGCCGTACTACTACCAGGCGGGCACGCAGCTGGGCTGGCCGGACGTCTCCGACGAGCCGCTGGCCGACCTGCTGCACCACCGCGAGCTCAGCCAGCCCCGCAACCTGGTGCCGCGCGAGATCCCGATGCGCTTCCAGCCGGGCGTGATGCGCCAGGTCGACACGTGGGTGCGCACCGGCGGTTCGCAGCTGATGTTCGTCAACGGCGAGCGCGACCCGTGGAGCGCCGAGCCCTTCGAGCTCGGGCCCGCCCCCCGCGACTCCTACAGCTACCTGGTTCCGGGCGGCAACCACGGCTCCAAGATCGCGGGGCTGCCCGCCGACCAGCGGACCGAGGCCGAGGCGACCGTGCGCCGCTGGGCCGACGTCGAAGCGCCGACGACGCGCTCGGCCGTCCTCGACGCCGAGCCGCTGGAACGCCACCCGTTCTGATCGGCGTGAAAGTGAAATGGCCCAAACCCCCACTCCGGGGGGTTGGCAGCACCTTTAGGCCGGGGGGTGTTTAGCCGAACCAAAGACACCTCCCGCTCCCCGCGCCCACGC
>NZ_JBEOVY010000631.1:0-1763 GCF_040295745.1 Saccharopolyspora sp. NPDC002686 | reverse complement strand
TCCCTCACGGCCGATCACAGTTTCAATTGAAACTGCGGTCCTCTAGCTGGGGTGTGGCCGATCGGCGGGTGCCTGCGCACTTGCGCAGCACGTAAGGTGGGGGCGTGTTTACCGGCTTGGCTTTGTACCAGTGGATCCTGCTGGTGATCTGGTTCGCGGGTATCCCGGTCGGGGTCTTCGCGTTCGTGCACGCTGCCCTGCAGCGGCCTGACGCGTTCACCGCTGTGGACAAGCTGAACAAGGTGAAGTGGCTGGCCATCACGGGTGCCGCCGCGCTGCTGCTGATCCTGGACCAGCGCGGGCCGTACGGGATCATCTGGATCGCCGGGCTGGTGGCCTCGCTGGTGTACATCGTCGACGTGCGGCCCAAGGTGCGGGAGATCCAGGGACGGTCCTGGTAGTGGCTCCGCGCTGGGCGACGCACGGCCGCGGCGGGCCGGTGACGCTGGTCGTGCACGGCTTGGGCGCCACCGAGGGCGAAGCCCGCATCCCCGCTTCCGGACTCCCGGGCACCCGGGTCGTCGTCATGCTGCCGGGGCACGGCGAGGCCCCGGACGCCCCGTCCGGCTACTGGAACTACTCGTCGATCGCGGCGGACGTCCTCGCGGTCGCCGACGAGGTCGGAGCGACGCGCGCGGTCGGTGTTTCGATGGGCTCAGGTGCGCTGACCCGCATCGCGGCCGAGCACCCGGACCGGTTCGAGCGGCTGGCGCTGCTGCTCCCGGCCGCTTTGGACCGCCCGCGCAGCATCGCAGCGAACTGGTCCTTCGAACGCCTCGCTGACGCGGTCGCCGCTGGTGACGGCGCGCAGTTGCGCAAGCTCGTCGCGGAAGACCTGCCGCCGGGCGCCGAACTCGGGGACTACGTCGAGCAGCGGGCCACCGCGCTGCTCCGCCTCGAAGACGCGCTCCGCGAACTGCCCGAGCAAGCACCGCTCGCGGACGCGTCCGCGCTGAGCTCCGCCAACTCGGACGTGCTCGTCGTCGGGGCCACCGACGACCCCCTGCATCCGGCCGAGGTGGCCAAGTCCGTGGCCGCCGCCTTCGCCCGCGCGCGGCTGGAGATCTTCCCCTCGCCCGCGCCGATGCTCACCCACCGCCGCGAGCTGCGCCGCCTGCTGGTCGACTTCCTGGCCTGAACGACTGCTGCCCGGCGGCGGTTCGTATCGTCGTGGCATGGGTGCTGATTGGTCTTTGGCCGCGGGAACGCTGGACGTCGCATCGGCGCTGGAGCGCCTCGAACTGCTCGCCACCCCGGTCGCGGAGTCGGTCCGGGAGCTCGACGACTCGCGCATCGGGGCGACCGAGATCGACCCGGACCTGGCGGACACCGCTGCGTTCTGCGAGAAGTACGGCTCGCCGCTGGAGCTCTCGGCGAACTGCGTCGTCGTCGCGGGCAAGCGGTCCGGCGAGGTCCGCTACGCCGCGTGCGTGGTCCTGGCGACCACCCGCGCCGACGTGAACGGTGTGGTCAAGCGCCGCCTGGACGTCCGCAAGGCGTCCTTCGCGCCGATGGACGAAGCGGTCGAGCTGACCGCCATGGAGTACGGCGGGATCACCCCGTTCGGCCTCCCCTCGGACTGGCCGATCCTGGTCGACCCCGAGGTGGCCAAGGCCCCGGCGGTGGTGGTCGGCAGCGGCGTCCGCCGGAGCAAGCTCATCACCCCGGGCGAAGTCCTGGCCCAACTCCCGAACGCAGAAGTCCTGGAAGGCCTGGGCGAGGAGCTCACGGGGGGCCGTGACAAGGCGAGCATCCTCGCGGAC
>NZ_JBEOVY010000630.1:0-1772 GCF_040295745.1 Saccharopolyspora sp. NPDC002686 | reverse complement strand
TGAGCGCGAAATCCGTTGAGGCGGCCGTTGATCGGGAGAACCGGCGCTCTGGAAACCGCGCAGCGCGCGAAGCGCTCGGTCTGGTGAACACCGCGGTCGGGCGCACCGACCTCCGGCTGCTGGCGCTGTACCACCTGCTCGACGACGTCCGCAGGCTCCGCGAGAACGGTGCTCCGGCCGGGGCGTTGCTGCGGGTGCTGCGCCAGTCCGGGCTGGAGGAGGGCGAGGCCCGGCAGGTCGTGGTGAGCGTGCTCAGCGAAACGGGTGCGACGAAGGTCGAGATCAGCGGCCTGGCCAAGGTCACCGAACTGCTCGCCGCCGGACAACTGGTATCCGCCCAGCAGGCCCTGGCGGGCATCACCGACGCCGAGGAGGCGGCGACCGCGAAAGCGGCCGTCGACCGGCACGCGGCGCAAGTGCGCTCGCTGCGCGAAGCCGCGCATCGCGCGCTAGAGCGCGGAGCCGAAGGCGAAGCGCGGCGGCAGCTGGCGGAAGCAGCGCGGTTGGCGGCCGACGACGCCGCGATAGCGTCGGAGGTGCTGCGGATCCCGGTGAGCCCGGTGGCGGACCTGACGGCGCAGCCGGAAGGCCTCGGGGTGCGGTTGTCGTGGCGGGCGCAGCCCGACCACGACGGGAGCACCCGGTACCGGGTCGTGCGGCGAGCCGGGCGGGAGCCCGGTGATGCCGCCGACGGCGACGTGGTCGCCGAGGGGGCGGAGACCGCCGTGGTGGACACTGCGGCGCCGGCCGGGGTGACCGCGGGGTACGCGGTGTTCGCGGCGGAGCCCGACGGGGCGTGGTCGCGGCCGGTGGGGGCGACCGTCGACGTGCTGCCGCCGGTGCACGGGGTGCGGCTGGCGGTTCGCGGTGGAGCCGTGGAGGGGCAGTGGAAGCTGCACCGGGACGCCGTTGGCGTGGACGTGGTGCGGCGGGACGAGTCCGGTGAGGTTGCCGTGCCCACCAGCGGCGGGACGTCGTTCCGGGACTCCACTGTGGACGTCGAGGTGGACTGCACCTACCTGTTGACGGCTCGCTACCGACGTGCGGACGGAACCGAGGTCGGCGCGGAGGCCGTCGCGGTGCGCCACGCCGCGCGGGTGGCTCCGACGTTGCCGCCCGTGACCTCGTTGGAAGGGCGGCACTTCGGGAACGAGTTCGTGCTGTCCTGGGTGTGGCCCGACGACGTGCGGATGGCCGAGGTGAGCTGGACCGGCGCCGCGACAGGCGGGTCGCGGCGGTTGACGCGGCAGCAGTACCAGGCCGAAGGCGGCTGCCGGATCGACACCGGGCCGGGCGAGGCGAGCGTGCAGGTCACCTCGATCGCCGCCACCGATGCCGGCGAAGGGCGCTCCAAGCCCAGCGAGCTGACCGTCTCCGGACCCGCTGCGCAGGTCAGCTACCAGGTCGAACGCCGCAACCGGCTGTTCGGGGCGAGCACCGCGCGGATCGTGTTCCGCAGCGACCACCCGGTGCCGGAGTGCTCGATCGTCGTCGTCATCGCCTCCGGTCGGGTCATGCCGCTCGGACCCGACGACGGGGACGTCGTGCACCGCGAGGTGCACCGGATCGACGGCACCGCCGAGGTGACGGTCGAGCTTCCGCGGCGCAAGCCCTTCTGGGTGCGGTGCTTCGTGCGAACGCCCGGTATCGAGTTGGTGGATCCGCCCGTTTCGCAGCTGAAGGTGTCCTAATGTGCACCCCCGGAGCGGCCCGGAGAAGTGCAGTTTCAATTGAAACTGCGGAACCCAGGCACGGCGGATCGCAGTTTCAAT
>NZ_JBEOVY010000629.1:0-1782 GCF_040295745.1 Saccharopolyspora sp. NPDC002686 | reverse complement strand
GGCGTGCGGCGGGCTCTTCGGCCCGTCCGCTCGCACCGCGGTGGTGCCCACGATCTCGTCGTCCAGCGCGGCCACGAACAGCGCCTGGCGCCACCCGAACGCACGAATGGGTGTGACGCAGACCGCTCCCACGCCTCGGGAACGGGTGTTGCCCGCAGCGCGGGCCTTTTCTAGTGTGCTGTTCCGAAGGTCATGAGTGTCAGCGCGAAGCCCCGGCTCGCTGGCCGGCAACCCTCCAACCGCGGTGGGGTGCCCCGGGTGAGGACCTGGCCGGTCGCGCAGGGCGATCCGGCAAGCGCGGACCCCTTCTCGGAGGGTCCGATGAGGCCCCTGGGAGGGCGTCATGACGTCTGCCGTTGTCCGAATCCCGAAGCAGTCCGCTGTGGACAGCCGCGTGCCCGCGGTCGCCGGGAACGAGTTGAACGTTCCGCTGGTCACCGGGGAGAGCGTCGGTTATGCCAACCTCGATCACGGGGCCAGCGCGCCTTGTCTGGACAGCGTCCGGACCGCCGTCGACCAGCTGCTCCCGTGGTACGCCAGCGTGCACCGGGGCGCCGGTTTCGCTTCGCAGGTGTGCACCAGGGTCTACGAAGGCGCGCGGGACGTCCTGCGGGACTTCGTCGGGGCCCGCCGCACCGACTCGGTGGTCTTCACCCGCAACACCACCGACGCGCTGAACCTGCTGGCGGGGGCCTTGCCGCGGGGGACTTCCGTCGTCGTCTTCGACACCGAGCACCACGCCGCGCTGTTGCCCTGGACCGGTCCGCGGGTGCGGCGGATCGAGGCCCCGGCGACGCCGGCCGACGCGGTCGCCGCGCTGGACGCCGCGCTGGCGGAATGCCCGGAGGGGCCACGGCTGGCGGTGATCACCGGCGCGTCGAACGTCACCGGTGAGCTGTGGCCGGTCGCCGAACTCGCCCGCGTGGCCCGCCGCCGAGGTGCGCGGACCGTGCTGGACGCCGCGCAGCTCGCCCCGCACCGCCCGGTGCGGATCGCCGAGCTCGACATCGACTACGTCGCGATCTCCGGGCACAAGCTGTACGCGCCGTTCGGCGCGGGCGCGCTGATCGGACGTGCGGACTGGCTCAACGCCGCGGACCCGTACCTGGCCGGTGGCGGCGCGACGCGGAAGGTGAACGAGCGCGCGGTCAGCTGGAACACCGGTGAGGAGCGGCACGAGGCGGGCTCGCCGAACACCGTCGGCGTGCACGCGCTGGCCAAGGCCTGCGAGACGCTGTCGGTGAACTGGGTCAACGTCGTCGAGCACGAGGAGGCGCTGCTGCGCCGGTTGCGCGCCGGGTTGCGCGAGGTGCCGGGGCTGCGCGAGCTGTGCCTGTTCGATGCCGACCACGAGCGGGTAGGTGTCGTGAGCTTCAGCATCGACGGCCAGGACCCCGGGCTGATCGCCGCTGCGCTGTCCGCCGAGCACGGCATCGGCGTCCGCGACGGCCTGTTCTGCGCCCACTTGGCGACCAAGCATCTCCTGTCGCGCGCGGGCTCGGACGCGGAGCGCGCGGTGCGCGTGAGCATCGGCCTGGGCACCACGGCGGAGCACGTCGACCGCCTGGTGAACGCCCTGCACGAGCTCGTCGCGGAAGGCCCGGCCTGGCGCTACGAGCTGGTCGACGGCCGCTGGACCCCGTCCGACGACCCGCGTCCCCTCCCGGACTTCCTCCCCTGACCACCTGCTCCCCGGGGCCTCCCACCCCCGGTTCCGAGCCCCGACGTGGTTCCGCCGCCAGTCCCGACGCAATTTCAATGGAAATTGGACCTCCAATTTCC
>NZ_JBEOVY010000628.1:0-1784 GCF_040295745.1 Saccharopolyspora sp. NPDC002686 | reverse complement strand
GGGATCTGCAGTTTCAATTGAAACTGCGGCCCCCCGGGCGTGACACGCCGACGGAGTTGGACAAGTGGCCCGGCCTGGGGAGAACTTCCGCAATTTCAATGGAAATCGGACCTCTGATTTCCATTGAATTTGCGGACCGCCGGAACGCGGACGGTGGAACGGGGTGGATCGGTCGACCCACCGGTTCGCGCGCTGGTGTTGGGGGGTCGGGATCGGGGACGATTGGGGCCGAAGGTGAAGCAGCGCGGGAGGAGGGGTGCCATGTCGAGCCGGAACGTGCGGTTCATCGGCGGGCCGCTGGACGGGCGGATGCAGGATCTCCGGGATTCGGAAGCCGTCGCGGGCCGGCTGCTGCGGCACATCCACCTGCACGACGGCCCCAAGATCGAGACCCACTACGAGCTCCACTACTCCCCCGAAGCGGGCTGGGTCTACCACCTCTGCGGTCGCGAACCGTGACCCGGGCAAAGCCCGCGCAGCAATGCTGTCAAGTCGTGAAGGCCCAGACGTGGATCACCGGGCGGGCCGGGTTCGAGCGGTCCAGGAGGAGTTCGCGGTGCGCTTCGGTCGGTCGGCCTGGGCCCGGCGGGAGTTCGTCGGTGGCCGAGGCGATGTCGGTGCCGATCGAGACCTGCGGCAGCGGGGCCTGGATTGCTGCTCGTCCTTGTTCCAGCGGGGCGCTGAACTGCGAATCCGCGAGCAGGCGATCCACCGCGTCGGCGTTGACGGCGACCGCTAGCCGGTAGCGGGAGTCGATGCCGTGCTCGGCGTCGAACGCGACCACTTCCGAACCCTGCGGGACGACCAGCCCGGTGAACGCCAGGGCCTCGTCCACCGACGGTTCGGCCTCCCCAGATCCACTGCAACCGCTGAGCCCGATCACGCCGAAGACCGCGAGGACCAGCAGGACCAGCCGCATCTCCACTCCCCCTCCGAAACCCGGTAACCGCAGCTCACCCGTTCGAACGTACCGGGCCGACGGCAGTCGTCGATCAGCACCGCCGCGCGAACCCGGAAGCGCAATTGTCGGCAGTCGCCAAAAACGGGGCGCCAGCAGCGCCGAACCCCACAACCGCGCCGCGGCGCCTGCGGCTTGCGATGCGCGTCACAGATCTGATCGGGTTCGAAATCCGGACACCGGCCTACCATCTGTTCCCATGGTGGCGCACTCGAAGTCGAGCAGCGTCGGGCCGGAGTTGGCCTTGGCTGCCGAATTCCCGGAACCGACCCGCGAGCAGTGGCAGGCCCAGGTGCAGAAGGTCCTGCAGCGCTCGGGCCTGGTCGACGAGAACACGACCGGGCCGGTCGAGGACGTGCTGGCCACCACCACCTACGACGGCATCACCGTGCACCCGCTCTACACCGGCACCCCGGGCGAGCAGGGCGTGCCGGGGCTGACGCCGTTCGTCCGGGGCAGCCGCGCGCAGGGCAGCGTCGCCGAGGGCTGGGACGTGCGGCAGCGCCACGAGCACCCGGACGCAGCCGAGACCAATCGCGAGGTCTTGGCGGACCTCTACAACGGCGTGTCCTCGCTGTGGCTGCGGCTGGGCCGCGGCGGGCTGGCCGTCGACGACCTCGCGGACGCGCTGGAAGGCGTCCACCTGGACATGATCGGCGTGACGCTGGATGCCGGCGCGGACTTCGCCGCCGCCGCTGACGCCTTCCTCGCGCTGGCCGACGAGCAGGGCGTGCGCGGCAGCGCGCTGCGCGGCAACCTCGGCGCCCGGTGGTGCGGATCGTGCGGTCCCGGCTGGAGCCGCCCGCACCGTAGGTCACCGAGACGA
>NZ_JBEOVY010000627.1:0-1797 GCF_040295745.1 Saccharopolyspora sp. NPDC002686 | reverse complement strand
GTCCTGCCCCGCCGCCGCCCCCCCCCCCCGGCCTGGTTGCTATATTCACTTTTTGTTGGGGTGGGGGGGGTCGTTTGTGGTAACATGTGTTCGAACACTGTTACGCACTCACGACCGTCATTCGGACGCTGAGCGCAGGTTGCGGACTTCGGGGACGGTGAGGACGGCTGCGGTTGCGATGACGATGCTCGCCGCGGTGATCAGCAGGGCGGACTCGTCGCCGAGGCCGGTCGCGACGGGACCGATCAGGGCTGCGCCGATGGGCATCGCGAGGAAGGATCCCAGCGCGTCGTAGGAGTAAACGCGCGCCAGCCGGTCCTCGGGGATGTTCTGCTGCAGCGCGGTTTCCCAGGCCACGGCGAACTGCTCGATCGCGATCCCGCTGATGAACATCGCCACCAGCAGCAACCAGAGCACGGGCGAGACGGCGAGCACCACCAACGGGATCGCGTCCAGCACCACGACCGCGCACCCGAACAGCAAGGCGCGCTCCGGGGACCACCGAGCCGCGATCAGGCCGCCGCACAGCGCGCCGACCATCTGCACGGCCAGCACCAGTCCCCACGCGCCTCGCCCGACGGTGTCCTCCGCGATCTTCGGCCCCAGCACGTTGATCCCGCCGACGACCGCGGCGTTGACCACCAGGAACTGGAGCACCACCGCCCACACCCACCGCCGCGAGCGGAACTCCCGCCAGCCTTCCCGCAGTTCGGCCCGGACCGAAGCTCCGCGTTCAGCGACCGCCGGAACCCGGATCCCCGCGAAACAGGCGGCTGCGACGGCGAAAGCCGCGGCGTCCACCGCGAGTCCCCACCCCGGGCTCGTCACGGCGATCAGCAGTCCACCGGCCGAGGTTCCGGCGATCATGGCGCCGGTGGTGCCCATCCGGGCCAGCGCGTTGGCTGGACGTAGCACGTCGACGGGCACCGTCTGCGGGATCAGCGCGGAGGACGCCGGCAACGCAGCCGCTGCAGCCGCCCCGTTGACCACGCTGAGCAGGGCCAGCAGCGGCACCGTCGCGAATCCCTGCAGCACCGCGACTGCGACCAGACCCTGGCTGCCCGCGGCCAGCAGGCTCGCCCCGGTGAGGACGTGCTGCCGGGGAAACCGGTCGGCGAGCACCCCGCCGAACAGCAGGAGCAGCACGTTGGCCGCGGACCGGCAGGCCACGATCAGCCCGATCTCGGCAACCGACCCCAGCCCGTCGAGCACCGCGAACGCCAACGCCACCGGTGCGATCGCGTTCCCCAGGTAGACGATCGTCCGGCCAGCGACCAGGTAGCGGAAACTGCGATGCCGCAATGGTTCGAGCACAACGGGCAGCAAAGCAGACCCAGCGCCCGCACCTGGACATATGACTCGAAACCGTCAGGAGATCCCGTGGGCCCGCTTGTACTCCAACAGGTAGGCGAGCTTGCCAGCGTGGCGCTGCATCTCGGCCCAGAATTCGTCCGGCGAGAGCGCGCTGAGGTTCGCCACCACCCGCAACCGGACGTGCATGTTCTGACCGCCATCGGGCGTTTCCGCGAAGCTGGTCAGGGTGTGGCGCCCGTCGGTGAGGTACGGCTGACCCCGGGCCCGATCACCGCGGTCTTCATCGCCGCAGTGCTGTCCGAGGTCTCCTCGCCGCGCGGCAGCTCGCAGGTGAACGATCCCGGGTCGTCCAGCCGGGCGCCGGGCTCGACCGAGACCGCAGGCGGGAACCGCAGTTTCAATTGAAACTGCAGATCCCACCCACGACGGATCACAGTTTCAATTGAAACTGCGGAACCAGGGTTCACACCATCGTGCCGTCTA
>NZ_JBEOVY010000626.1:0-1815 GCF_040295745.1 Saccharopolyspora sp. NPDC002686 | reverse complement strand
CAGGATGCGAAGGGCGACCACGTCAAGGCCCTGCAGACCGCGCTGAACAAGCGCACCGACCGGCCTGCTCGGGCCTGGTGCCGGGTCGGGGGTTTCCGGCTTCGGCCCGAGGGTCAGAGGCGTTGGAGGGCTTGGAGAATCCGGCGTTGCACTTCCAGCGATGGGCCGGGGTCCGCGGGTGGTTCCGGGGCTGGCGGGTCTGGTTCGCGGAGGCGGTGGCGGCCGGTTCGTTCGCGTTGTCGTTGCTCCGCTTCGACTTCTGCGACCAGTTGCCAGACGGTGAGCGCGCCTTCGCCGGTTCCTGCGTGCTGCGGGCGGTACGAGCACCAGGTCGCGACGACGGCGATCACGACCGACGCGGGGACGGCAGCGAGATAAGGGAGAGCTGTGGGCCATCCCGGTCGGATACCCACCACCCGGCCGGGAATCCAGACTCGCGTGCCGCTCACCCTCCGCAGGAACCCAGTGGAACGGATGCATCGGCAAACCCGCCTTCCAGATCGTCTCCATTGATTCCGGGATCAATGGAATCACCGAAGATCTGGGGCTTCTACTCCCGAATCGGGTGATGTTGAAGTGCGAAAATGAAAGGTAATCTACGTTGCATGCCTGGAAACACTCGAACTCCCAAGGCTCGCGCCCTCGGCGCAGCACTTCGCGCTGCCCGCGAGGACCAGGGCCTCGGCTTGCGGCAACTGGCGAAGCAGATCGAGTGCCCACCCGGAACGCTCTCCCGATGGGAAACCGGTGACAGATGCCCAAAACCCGCTGACATAGCCAGGGTTCTGACGACACTTGGCGTGACCGGTGAGAAGTACGAGGAAATCCTCGCTATGACGGAGGGTGCGAACGACTCGCACTGGCTCGCGGTAAGCCTCCCCGAACAGCGTCAGCAGCTCAGCGCCCTGCTTGAACTCGAGCGGACAGCGACGGCGATCACGCACATCTCACCGCTCATGATCCCTGGCCTTCTGCAGAGCACCGCTTACGTTCGGGCCATCATGACCGCTGGAGGGGTATCGCATGAAGACATCGAAACGCGGATCGCAGTACGAGTCGGCAGGCGAGAAACCGTCACGCGCACTGAACAACCCGTTCACCTGAAAGCCGCGATCGGCGAAGCAGCTCTTCGACAGGTCATCGGCGGACCAGAAGTCATGCTGGGACAGCTGGACCATCTCCTGAATCTCGGCGATCTGGACAATATCGACGTACACGTCTTGCCGTTCACGAGTGGCTGGCACCCGGCGCTGGAAGGACTTTTCGTCCTGTTCGAATCCGACCACGCCCCAGCCGTGGTGCATCTGGAGGAGCGCAATACAGGACTGTTCCTGCACGAGCCAGGTGACATCGAGCTCTACCGCGACGCAGCTGCGGCGGTGTTCAAAGCAGCACTTGATCCGGCAAAGTCGAAGCGTTACGTCAACGAAATCCGCAAGGACTTGGAGGCAATGCAGTGACCTCAGTGAGCGGTTGGCGAAAGTCCAGCTACAGCCAAGGAACGGACACCTGCATCGAGGTCGGACGCGTATCGAACTGGCGAAAGTCCAGCCACAGCCAGAACGGGGACTCCTGCATCGAGGTCGGCTGCGTGGGCGGCTGGCAGAAGTCCAGCTACAGCCAGCCGAACGGCAACTGCGTTGAGGTTGGGGCGTTATCCGGCGGCGCCGCTGTTCGGGACACGAAGGATCGGGACGGCGGGTACTTCGTCACGACTCCATGCGTTCGCAGCTCCCGCCCGAGCCGGAGCCCGAAGCGGCCGCGACCTGGCGCCCTGCGCCGGACGACTACGACGACGAACCGCCGCAGACCTTC
>NZ_JBEOVY010000625.1:0-1842 GCF_040295745.1 Saccharopolyspora sp. NPDC002686 | reverse complement strand
AGGATGTTCTCAGGCTTGCCGGTCGGCGATCTCAGCGCCAGCGGACTCGCCGACCGCCGCGAGGCAGGCGGCCGCATCGGCCAAGCGCCGGGCGCCGACGCGAATCGCGAAGTAGCTCAAGTGGTTGCGCTGCCAAGGCTCCAAACCGGCCTCGACGAGCATGGTGGAATCTCACCGCGAATTTCAACATTTCTCCGTCGGACCCGGCGAGCGAGGCCCCCCGAATTCGGAACCTTTTCGAGGGTTGCGCCGAAGGCGGTCGCACCTCGTGGACGGGACGGAGGGCGTTTTCCACCGAGAACCCGCAGGATGTCAGGAGGGTGACCGCGTCGAGGAGGTGCTGACATGGCAGTCGAGGAATCCGGTGGGCAGTTGTCGGAGCAGGCCCGCGGCAAGTTGGAGGACGAACTGGCGACGCTGCGGGAACGCCGCCGCACGCTGGTCGCTGCGATACGCGATCAGGAGAGCGACGTCGGGGACCGCGCCGACGAGGCCAACGCCCTGGAGTCGGGGGACGAGCTGGCCGCGGTCGACGAGCGCATTCGAGCGGTGACGGACCTGCTCGCCGGCGGCCCGGGGGAGACCCCGGCGGGGCAGGTGCCCGACGGCACCACGGCCACCCTGCGCTTCGACGACGGCACCGAGCAGACCGTGCGCGCGGTGGCGATCACCGAGGAGATCGCCACCAGGCAACAAGGCGCCACCGTGACCACGGACAGCCCGCTGGGCCTGGCGCTCGCCGGGCACCACATCGGTGACACGATCAGCTACTCCACGCCGGACGGCGAGGTGCGCGCCCGGATCATCTCCCTGGAGTTCCCGGAGAACGGCAGGTAGCTCCCGCATGAGTCCGAAGTGGACGCACCGGCGGCTCGAAGGTGCGCTTCGAGCCGCCGGAAGGATGCGGGCTAAAGGCCAAGGCCGTGAAGTTAAGGCTCTGGGGGCGTTGGCAAGTGCGCTCTGATCTGTGGTGATTGCGCATGTGAGAAGCGGAGCCCCGGTAGAACTGGCAGTCGACCAAGACGGCCGTTCACAACACCGGAGGCTCCGCGGTCCGATCAGTGGGTCATCACGCGTGGGCTACCGCAGAGCGTCGCGTGATGAAGGCGGGCCGTCAGTGAGCGGGGCGGGGCAGTACAGCAAGGGCTGTCCAGGCTATTTCGGTCAGCGTCTCTTCGCCCGCTCCGGCCTTGCCCAGCGCTTCAATGCCGCGCAGTACGGCGAGCACTAGCGCAGCCAGCTTTCCCGGATCCGCGTCCGCGGCAATATCACCATTGCGCTGACAGGCTGCGATGTCGTCCTCCAGTAGCGCCTGCAGCGCCTCGATGGCCGCGCGCGCCCGTTTGGCCACCGTCTCGTCGTGTTCGGCTAGCTCGGCGGCGCCCTTGGCTAGCAGACATCCGCGGTGGGCGGTGTCTGCGGCAGTCGCCGCCGCCACCGCGTGCACGTGGGCGGACAGCCGCGCGTAGGCGTCCGCGTCGTTGCCGCGCAGCTGCTGGCTCACAGCATCGACGACGGAGCCGCAGTAATCGTCGAACACGCGGTGGAACAGTTCCTGCTTTCCGCCGAACGCGCCGTACAGGCTGCCTTTGCCGAGCCCCGTTGCCTCGGCGATGTCTTCCATTCGCGTGGCGGCGTACCCACCCGACCAGAACCGCTCCCGGGCAGTGTCAAGTACCTGCTGCTCGTCGAACTTCCTAGGTCGCGCCATGGGGACAGCTTACCCATTCTTGACTGGTTCGTCCAGTCTCGACGAGCAGCTGCGGGACTGCGGGTGCCCTCCTGATGTATGCCCAATACAAGGCGGAGGGGCCGTCCTCGCCAGGAAACCACTCAGAACCC
>NZ_JBEOVY010000624.1:0-1845 GCF_040295745.1 Saccharopolyspora sp. NPDC002686 | reverse complement strand
GGCGCTTCGGGGGTGGGGCGTCGCCGACCGAGGCGGTAGCCGTTTTCGGCTTTGACGACTGAGCGTCGTCCTTCGGCTTCGGTGCGTCAGAAGTCGGCTGCTTCGGGTGGAGGGCTTCGTCGATCGACTTGCGGGGCTTGTCGGTCTGCAGGATGGACGGGATGTCGAGCTTTCCCGTTCGGACCGGGCCTTCCTGGGACGGCTTCTGGGACGGCTTCGGGTCCTGCTGCTGGCCTTGCTCCGGGGCGCCGAAGACGGCTGGGGCCGTTTGCTGGGGTGTGCCGAAGAGCTCTTCGGGCTTGGACTTGAAGCGGGACTGGTTCTTCCGCTCCTGGCCGCCGTCCTGAGCGCCGCCCGCCATTCCGCCCATCATGCCCATCGGCATCATGCCGCCGTACATCCCGCCAGCGGCCGCAGCGCCGCCCGCGGCAGCCGCACCACCACCGGCCATCGCTGCGGCAGCAGGCGGCGTCGCTGAGGGCTCCTGAGCGGTGGTCGTGCCGCCTTCCTCCAAGTCCGGCGCTTCGGCAGCAGCAGTCCCAGCGCTGACCACGCCACCACCGGCACTGCCACCACCACCAGTCGAGTCGCCGCCCGCCGCCTCAGCACCTCCACCGCCAGCGCCCGGCGCTCCAGCGCCTTCCGACGCCCCGCCCGCCGATGCCGCTTCGGTCTCCACCGGCGGCTGCGGGGTTGCGGGCGCGTTGAAGTCCCAGGCCCCCGTCGGCATCCGGTTGTCGTACTGCACCGATCCCGTCGACCGGCCGGCTTCCAGGTCGTCGCAGAACCGGGCGAAGGCCCGGTAGGTGTCCGAAATGGACTCCGCGAGCTCCATCGCAGGCTGCGTCAGCTCCCCCATGTGCTTGCGGGCGCGCTCCGGTCCGCCTTCGGGCGCCAGCAGCGCCGCGGACACCGAATCCGCCGCTTCCGCGATCAGCTCCCCCAGATCGTCCACCTGCGCCTGGACGCCTTCGACGGTGTGCTCCAGCACATCCGCCAGCGCGCGCATGGAGTCGATCAGGTCGTGGCTCGCCAGGCCCACCTCGCGGATGTGCCCGAGGAAGGCCTCGGCATCCGCGCCCTGCCAGGAGGAATCGATCCCACCGAGGCGCCCCTGCACGTCACCGGTCGCCTGCTCGACGGCTTCGGCGTTCTGCCGCCAGATCCGGGCCGCTTCGCGCAGGTCCTCGTGGCGGCCGACCAGGTCCGCGAGGTCCGCCGGGATCGAGTTGGCGAAGTCCAGTTCGCGCGCCATGCGCTTCAGGTAGTCGAGGTGCTCGGCGATCTCGGTCTTGTCGCGGGCCATGATCAGACCTCCTGCTTGCGGATGTCGATGGCGCTGTCGTCGTCGCCACCGCTGTGGAAGTCCACGACCTCCTGCAGCTCGTCACCGGCGCGCGTCAACGCCTCGCTGGCGCGGCGGCTCTGGTCCACCAGCAGCGCGCACAAGCGCTGGTAGGACTCCGGCGCCCCGGCCTTCCGGCCGAGCTCGCCGAAGGACTCCGGAGCCAGCTCCGCGGCGGGCAGCTGCTGCGGCACGGCGGCGATCTCCTCACCGGCCGTGCGCACTTCCCGCGCGTACGTCGCCAACCATTCGACATCGACCCGGATCCCCGACATCCGGCACCTCCCGCATAGCGCTCTGCGCACTGGCGAACGACATCCAGTGAGCCCTTTTCATCTTGTCCGGCCTGCGACCGCGAAACACGACCGGCACCGCGCGGCGCGGGCCGCATGCGCCGCAGGCGCATAACCCACCCTCGCAACCGGCACCGCCGCGGGTTCTCAGCGTTCGCCTGGCGAGGACGGCCCAGCCGCCGTGTATTGGCATACATAAGGCTGGGC
>NZ_JBEOVY010000623.1:0-1908 GCF_040295745.1 Saccharopolyspora sp. NPDC002686 | reverse complement strand
GGCGCTCAGCAGTGGACGTCGCGGGCCTTCTCCAGCAGGTCCTTGCTGATCTGCGGAGGTGAGACCTCCTGGTGCGCGCCGCCCTGCTGGTCGCGCTGCGGGACCCAGTTCTCCAGCTCCTGGAGCACCTGCTTGGCCTCGGAGGTGGTCTTGATGTCCTTGAACTTCTTCCCGAGCGCGAAGTCGATGGTGGCGTCCGGCCGCTCGTCGCGGACGAGCTGAGCGCACGGCGCGATCAGGCTCAGCGTGCGAGCCGCGCTCACCCCGGCGCCGCCGAAGCGGATCTGGCCGTGGCACTTCAGGTCGTAGTTGACGTAGACCGGGTCGTTGTCCGCGCCGCCCTTGGCGAAGCCGAGGCTGGCCAGCTCGTCGCCGACCAGGGTGGCCTGCCGGCTCTCCCCGTTGCCGTTGAGCACCCGCACCTGCACGTCCTGCGGCGGGATCGGGTTGGTCGAGTTCAGCGCGTCGCGCTCGAGCATGGTGCCCAGCGGCACCTGCTCGGGCATCGGCTCACCGGCGGGCGCGGCGGTCGGCGGTGTCGGCGGGGCGCAGGTGGTGGCGGCTTCGATGCCCTGCACGGAGTCGAAAACTCGCGTCCACAGGAACCCGGCTGCCACCACGAGGCAGGCGAGCACCAGCAGAGCGGGCAGTGGTCGGCGGCGCCGGTACCCGGCTCGTCGTCCCCCTCTTGCACCAACGGCTGCCACGTCCCGCCCCTCCTTGGATGCTCCTACCAGTGCACTGGATCAAGCCTATGCGCAGAACTCCCGTCGTGCGGCGCCGGAGGCCGTTGCTGTGTCGCGGCGGGCCCGGAATCGCCGCTGAATCGATGTGGTCGAGCTGAATTGCCAGCGCACGGCATCGCAGAACGTCCTGGCGGGCAACCGAGGGCGACAGCCGGATGTCGTGCCGGATCGATCTCCGGGAGGCTGTGGATGCAGTGAACACCACACCTATGGGTGACCTGCTGCATGTGCGCATTCGCCATGAGCTACCCTCTCGGCGCCTCACGGAGTGCCGGATGAGGCAAGTCGCTCATAACGGGGGAACTGAACGCGTTGCAGGGCGAGACCACGATCACTGCGCCACCGGGCACAAATCCTGGTCCTGGAACGTTTACCAGCGGCACACCATTGCAGTCTCCACAAACGCAGGGGTGAATCACGATGGCGACCGACTACGACGCTCCGCGCCGCGAGTCCGAGGACATGGCCGAGGACTCGTTGGAGGAGCTGAAGGCGCGACGCAACGATGCGCAATCGGGCGTCGTCGACGAGGACGAAGGGGCGATCGCGGAGAACTTCGAACTCCCGGGTGCGGACCTGTCCGGCGAGGAGATGACCGTCAAGGTCCTCCCCAAGCAGGCGGACGAGTTCACGTGCGCGAGCTGCTTCCTCGTTCATCACCGCAGTCGACTGGCCGAGACCAAGAACGGCCAGTTCATCTGCCGCGACTGCGCTGCCTGAGCACGCAGACGTCGACGAAACCGGGAAGTGGCTGGGCACACGCAGGGCGTGTGCCCAGTTTTCTTTCCCCGGCCCGAACCGGGTCAGCGCTTGCCCAGCGCCTCGACGAGCTCTTCGGGGCGCCGCGTGCTGACCACCCAGTACGGGGTCGGGTCGTCCGCGTCGTCCAACCAGATCCGCACCGACGTGCGGATCGAGGAGCGGTGCACCATGAACGCGGCCGGATCCAGGTCCGGCCCCAGCGCCTTGCGCTGCTCCTGCGGCGCGATGACCTCGACCTCGTCGATGAAGCGCAGCGGCAGGTGCGCGTCACCCACCCACAGCTCGCCGCCGCGGACCTCCACCTTGGTGCGACCCAGCCACAGCGGGATGGCGATCGCCAGCGGCACCAGCACCACGTACGGCAGCCACGCCCGCACGCCCGGGTAGCCCATGTGCACCT
>NZ_JBEOVY010000622.1:0-1908 GCF_040295745.1 Saccharopolyspora sp. NPDC002686 | reverse complement strand
CCGGACGCAAATTCCATTGAAATCGGACGTCTGATTTCAATGGAATTTTGATCCTGGGCGGTGACTCGACTGCGCGACCGGCGCCGCTGCTGATCGCTCAGCGGTTGCGCCAGGAGCTGTCGAGGGCAGCTTCTTGGAGGTCCAGCTCTCGGAGGACCCTCCGGAGGATCTCGTCGTCGAGGTGGCCCGCGTCCCGTTCGTCGGCCATCGCCGAGCGCTGGACCTCGAGGAGGTCGCGGCGGAGGTTCGAGAAGCCCCGGCTCGCGGTGTCCTCGCGCTCGTCCGGGGTTCGGCCGACCTGTTCCGCCGCGGCCATGCCCTGGTGCTCCACCAGGGCCTTCATCCGGGTGATCATCCGCTCGTAGCGCTCCGGGTCGGTGTTCAGGTCAGCCGGGGTCAGCTGATCCAGGTAGCGCAGGGCGGCGTTGGTGGCCGTCACCCGGGCTTCCGCCTCGGCGTGGTCGTCGCGGGCCGCCTCGTCGGGGTCGATGACGTCGAGCTTGCGGATCAGCCAGGGCAGCGTGGTGCCCTGGACCAGGATGGTGGCGACCGTGATCACCGACGCGATGAACTGGATCAGGTCCCGCGCCGGGAACGGATCGCCGGTGCTGGTGGTGAACGGGATCGCGCCCGCCGCGGCGAGGGTGACCACACCGCGCATCCCCGCCCACGACAGCACCGCCGTGCGCCGCCACCGGCCGCCGGGCCGTTTGCCGGGCGAGAGCAGGTGCGACAGGCCGGGCAGGTAGTTGGAGCTGAACATCCACAGCACCCGGAAGCCGATCGTCGCGGCGAAGATCGCCACCGTGGACAGCAGCAGCGAGCTGATGTCGCGCCCGGAGGCGATCAGCTCGTCGACCACGGTCTTCAGCTGCAGGCCGATGTAGGCGAACACCAGGCTCTCGAGCAGCAGGTTGATCGAGGCCCAGACGGTGTGCTCCTGCAGGCGACCGGCGGCGCGGGCGCGCGGCTGGTTGTGGCCGACGTAGAGCCCGGCGGTGATCACCGCGAGCACGCCCGAGCCGTACAGCTCCTCGGCGGTGAGGTAGGCGAGGAACGGCACCAGCACGCCCAGCACCGTGGCCACCTGCACGTCCGGGATGCGGGTCCGCGCGGCCTGCGCGAGCACGCCGAACACCAGCCCCAGCCCGACTCCGACCACCACGGCCAGCACGAACACCAGCACGCCGTGCGCGAGCGTGGGGGTCGTGCCGACGACGGCGGCGATCGCCATCCGGTAGATCGTCAGCGCGGCGGCGTCGTTGATCAGGCTCTCGCCGCCGAGGATCGTCATGACGCCGCGCGGCAGCTTCAGCTGGCGGCCGATCGAGGAGGCGGTCACGGCGTCCGGCGGGGCGATCACCGCGCCGAGCACGATCGCCGAGGCCAGCGGCAGCTCGGGGATCAGGACGAAGGCCAGCCAGCCGATCAGGAACGACGTGGCGATCACCTGCAGCACGCCGTGGTGCACGATCTTGCGGATCTGGGCCCGGAAGTTCGTGTAGGAGCTCTCCAGCGCCGCGGCGTAGAGCAGCGGCGGGAGCACGACGGTGAGCAGCAGGTCCGGGTTGATGTTCAGCTCGGTGGGCACCGGGATCAGCGACACCAGCAGGCCGACCAGCACGAGCAGCAGCGGAGCTGCGATCTCGCGGCTGCGGGCCAGGGCGGTGACGAGCAGCGCGCCGATCAGCACGAGGAGCAGTTGGACCACCGGGTGACACCTCCGTCCATCATGGACAGGTTAGGCAGCCGATCCCCCCGCTGGCTCGTCGTTCCGATCCTGATCACAGCCCTCACCCGTCCAGGTGAACTCCCGGTCGCAGGGAACTGCAGTTTCAATTGAAACTGTGATCCGCCGTGGGTGGGTTCCGCAGTTTCAATTGAAACTGCGGATTCGCGAGCCAGGAC
>NZ_JBEOVY010000621.1:0-1912 GCF_040295745.1 Saccharopolyspora sp. NPDC002686 | reverse complement strand
AAGTGCTACGGCGGTGACATCAGCCGGAAGCGCAAGCTGCTGGAGAAGCAGAAGGAGGGCAAGAAGCGGATGAAGACCATCGGTCGCGTCGAGGTCCCGCAGGAAGCCTTCGTCGCAGCGCTGTCCACCGACGAGTCCAAGGACGACAAGGCCAAGGGCAAGAAGTAAGACTCCTTCCGGTGCCCTCCTCCCCACCGACGGGGGAGGAGGGCACTTCCGGTTTTCGGAGTCACCCCGCCGAGTCGGCTTAGTCTGGTGGGATCGGTCGGATTAGGGCCAGTCTGCTCGCGGTGCGTTCGGAATCCCTGCCGTTCCACAGGGTTTCGGCGATGCTGTGGTCGGCTGCCACCTGCAAGGTGATGTCCTGGTCGCACAGGACGTCCACGACGTTGGCGAAGCGTTGCCGGGTTTCTGCGCCGCATTCGGCGAGCTTCGGGACACCGGTGATGCACCAGGTGTCGTACTGCGCGGCGATCGCGAGGTAGTCGCGGGTCGAAGTCGCGGCGTCGCAGAGATCGCGAAAGTCGAAGCACACCAACCGATCCCGTGCTTTCATGGCACGAATGCTCCGTCCGTTGATGTCCAACGTGGTCTGTTCTGACGGGGCCTGCTGCTGGAAAGTCGTCATCGGCCATTGCCAGGTTCCCTCGGCGAAACGCCCTGACCGGTGGGCCGTCCGGTAGTCGGTAGGGCCGCTGAGCGCGACGACTTCCTGGTGCTTCTCGACGAGTTCGATGGCGGGCAGGAAGAGGTGGTGGTGCAGCGGGTTGGGCAGCAGGTCTTCCGGGCGGTAGTTCGACGTGGTCACGAGGGTGATGCGACGGGCGTGCACGGCGTGCAGCAGCTTGGTGAGCAGGGCGGCATCGCCGGGGTCGTGCACGTGGAACTCGTCGAAGTGCAGCAGCTGCCGGCCGTCGAGCAGTTCGGCCAGCGCCGTGCTCCGCTGCCGGACGATGGCCCGGTGCAGCTGGTCGAAGAAGTCGTGGAAGTGCACGCGCAGCTTGCCCGGGACCGGCGCTTCGGCGAAGAACGTGTCGACCAGGAAGCTCTTGCCCCGCCCCACCGGTCCGTGCAGGTACAGGCCGCGCGGTCGGCGGAAGCGCTTGCACAGCGCGACACCTAGTTCGGCCAGCTTGTCGGCCACCGTGCGCTGCGCGTCGTCGAGTTCGAAGCCTCGCCTGGCGGCTGCCGCGTCGAAGCGTTCGCGCAGGTCGGCGGGGGAGTTGGGGCGGCCGGACATCGCATCTCCTCTACGCTCATAGAGCCTCTGCGGATGTAGAGTATCGGCGATGCAGGGGAGGTCGAGGCATGTGTGAGCAGGACCGCCGGACGCGCATCGCCGATGCTGCGATCGAGCTCGTCGCCGAGCAGGGCGTTCGGGCGCTGACGCACTTGGCCGTCGATGCGCGGTTGGAGCTGCCGCGCGGCTCGACGTCGTACTACATGCGCACCAGGCGAGCGCTCTTGGAAGCGGCGGTGACGCGGCTGTCGGTGCGGGCGCGGGCCGACTTCGACGCGTTCGCGGGTTCCGCCCCGCCACCGGATGTCCGCGCCGCCGCTGACCGGATCGCGGTGCACCTGGATCGCATGCTGGGAGCGCGGCGCGCCGACACGATCGCGAGGTACGCGCTCGTCGCCGAGGTGGCCGCGAGTACCGACCTGCACGAGCCGCTGGCCCGTGCTGCGTTCTCCCGCCAGCTGGCCGTCGGTCTGATGACGGCATTGGAAGCGCCCGACCCGGACACCGCCGGCGCCGACCTGGTCAGCCTGTGCGAGGGGCTGGTGTTCGACCGCGTCATCGGCGGTCGATCGCTGGACGCGCCCGAGCCGGGAAGTCCTGCCAGCATGGACCAGCTGTCGTGCGCGGTGGAGACGTTCCTGCGCGGTGCGCTGCTTTCGAACTCACCGCGGT
>NZ_JBEOVY010000620.1:0-1949 GCF_040295745.1 Saccharopolyspora sp. NPDC002686 | reverse complement strand
GTGGAACGACAGCATCGCGGCGAACAGGCTCGTGACGTACAGAGCCGAACCGATGGTCACCAGGGTGCCCGGCAGGCGTGCGCCGGGTCGTCGTAGCCGGGCGGGAGCAGCACCCGGGTGCGGCCGGTGGGGATGCCCAGACCGGGGTCGGGGAGTGAGACGTCGGCCACGCGGACGCCGCCGGGGACGGTGGGCGGGATCGGCGTCGACGGCTCGGAATCCGAGTTGCCGCCGCTCGCCAGGAGCAGCAACCGCCCGAAATCGTCCAAGGAACGGACGTATCCGACGTAACTGTTGACGCCTGCGGCGACGGTCAGCAGCGCCAGCAGGACCGGCACCGCGATGGCGATCTTGCGCATCCGCCGCCGTTTCACGACCACGATCGCGAGGACGGTGAGGACGGCCAGGGCGGCCACCAACACCACGGACTCCAGGGGGCTGCGCCCGCCTGCCTGTTCGGTGACGGAAGCGGGCAGCTGAGGACCCGGACCGATCACGCCTGTGAATGCCACGCGCACGAAGACGATTATGCCCGTGATTCGAAAAGCCGTTCCACGTATTGGATTTCATACCGCATGTGCGGTTGTTCCGAATTCTGCGCGGAAGTCGACGCCGCCCCGCGCCCGTCCGGCGGATCCCGGTACGCTTTGTGGCGTCCACTTCGGGCGGGGTCGGATTTCGGGAGGTTGCCGGGAATGCGGTCGATCGCCGAATTCGGTGCCGATCTTTCACTCATCGACTGGTGGCCGGTGCGCGCCGCGGTGCTGGCGGTCACGCTGGTCGTGCTGGCGGTGCTGGCGTACCGCCTCCGCGTGAGGGCGGCGCGGTACGCGCTGATCCCGATCGGCGCGCTCCTGCTCGTGGTCAACGTCCTGCTCGGGGTGAACGCGTACTTCGGGTACTACCTGACGCTCGCCCAAGCGGTGGGCGCGGCCAGCGAAGACGAAGGCTCGCTGGCGATGCTCAACTCGAAAACCGTCCCGCGCAACGCGGGCGTGGTGATCGACGTCCAGATCCCACCCCGCGAATCCGGCTTCCAAGCCCGACCGGCCCAGGTGTACCTGCCCCCGGAGTGGTTCACCAGCCCCCGCCCCAAACTCCCGGTGATCGTCCTCCTCCACGGAACCCCGGGCAGCCCGGAGGACTGGCTGAACGGAGGAGAAGCCCAGCGCACAGCGGACCGCTGGGCGGCAACCCACGGCGGAAAGACGCCGATCGTGGTGATGCCGGACGTCAACGGCTCCACCTTCGACGACACGGAATGCGTCAACAGCCCGCGCGGAAACGCGGAAACCTACCTCACCGAAGACGTCCCGAACTACATCCGAACCCAGTTCCTGACCCGGGACCCGGGCAAGGACTGGGCGGTGGCCGGCCTGAGCGAGGGAGGCAGCTGCGCGATCATGCTCGCCCTGCGCCACCAGGACCTCTTCTCGACCTTCGCCGACTTCGGCGGGTTGCTCGGGCCCCGGGACGGAGACACGAACGATCCCGGAACCACCGTTTCGTCGCTGTTCGACGGGTCTCAGGGGGCGTTCAACGCTCATGAGCCCGAGTGGTTGTTGACTCATCAGCGGTTTGCCGGGTTGCACGGGTTCTTCGTCGTGGGGTCGGAGGATCCTGAGCCTCGGGCTGCTGTGGAGCGGCTTGCTGGGTTGGCTCGGCGGGCTGGGGTGGATACTTCCGTCGTTGTGATTCCCGGTGGGGAGCACACGTTCGACGTGTGGCGGGATGGTTTTGCCGACGCTTTGCCCTGGATCGTTGAGCGGGTTGGGGTGAAGGTCGCTCGGTGAACTTTGCCGCTGCTTTGGGGTTTCTTGGTGGCGGTTTGGGTTTTTGGTTGCTGCTTGTGGTTGTTGGGTTGTTGGTGGGGGTCATCCCCGTGGTTGGTGGATTGTGGGGGCTGTGCTCCGGATGTCAAGCCCGGCCTTTGGCCGCCCCTGCGGGGT
>NZ_JBEOVY010000619.1:0-1974 GCF_040295745.1 Saccharopolyspora sp. NPDC002686 | reverse complement strand
AGCAAGCGTAAAGGCCAGGTCGGGAGCGACCTGGCCTTTCCACGTGGGACTCCTGCTCAGCCCTTGGGGTGGTCGACGACCGGGGCGTTCACGCAGTTGTTCAGCTGCGGGGACAGCACCGGCACGACCGCGCCGAGGACCGCGACGTTGTTGCCGCAGGCCTGGATCGGCAGCACGCTGGCGTTGTTGTCGTTCAGCAGGTTGATGCCGTCGTTGTCCGCGCTGTCGGCGTTGGCAACGGGGGCGAGGGCCAGCAGACCGGCGGCGGCACCGGCGACAATGGCAGCCTTCTTCAGCATGTGAATACTCTCCTTCGAATACCGCGGGATTCGGAGCACACACCATCGGGCTCGACTAAGAACCCGGAGGCGGCTACCGAGTGTGGTGTCGACTCGCCGGAAACACATCTCGGCATGCCGAACACCAAAACTTTTAACCCAATTGTGTGAGGCGGCGGATCGACGCGTGACGGATGAATTGGTGGCATTCGGCGCTCCGGTAGACGGGCGCGCAAAAAGAAGCGTCGGGGAAGGCCCGACGCCCTTTTCACCACCGGATTCCACGCAGCAGCTCCGGCGATCCGCTCGCCTCGATCAGCCCTTGGGGTGGTCGATGACCGGAGCGTTCACGCAGTCGTTGAGCTGCGGGGACAGGAGCGGCACGACCGCACCGAGCACGGCGACGTTGTTGCCGCACGCCTGGACCGGCAGGACGCTCAGGTTGTTGTCGTTCAGGATGTTGATGCCGTCGTTGTCCGCGCTGTCGGCGTTGGCGACGGGAGCCAGGGCGAGCAGACCGGCAGCGGCACCGGCAACAATCGCAGCTTTCTTCAGCACTTCGTTGCTCCTTGTTGGATGGGATGACGCGAGCGCCCCCTTGTTCCCTCGGCTACGCACCCCATACTTAGCCGACGGGAGAACACTCGGCGTGAAACATATACATCGAATCGGCCAAAACCTACCTCGTTACCACCATTGTGTGATTTATTTGTTCGACGTCATCGGGCTTTTCGTTGCCGGGGCAAATTCATCGAGAACTCGAGCAGCGATCCGACCCCGCTTCGAGCAGGCGTAGTGTCCCGATGTGGACTCCGAAGCGCTCGCGGTCGAATACGTCCTGCTCGGGCTCAGGTTCGACCGGCTGGTCCGGGGCTTCGCGGACTCCTACACCGGTGATCCGGCCCTGCAGCGCGAAGTCGCCGCCGAACCACCGCCGGACCCGGCGCGGCTCGCCGCCGATGCGAACCGCCTGCGCGCCGACGTCGTCACCGCTGATCTCGCCGAACCGCGCCGCCGCTTCCTCGCCGCGCAGCTGACCGCGCTGGAGTGCTCCGGGCGCAAGCTGGCCGGGGCGGAACTGCCGTTCGCCGCCGAGGTCGAGGCGTGCTTCCAGGTGACGCCGACGACGGGGGATCCCGACGAGTACCGGAAGGCGCACCGCGAGCTCAGCGCGCTGCTGCCCGGACGCGGTTCGCTGGCCGAGCGGTTGCGGGCGGTCCGCCGTCGCGACCCGGTGCCGGCGGACCGGCTCGGCGTGGCGGTCGAAGCGGTCTCGAGCGCTCTGCGGGATCGGGTGCGGGCCCGGTTCGAGCTGCCGGTCGGTGAGACCGTCGAGTACCGGATCGTGTCGGACAAGCCGTGGGTCGGGTTCAACCACTACGCGGGCGGATTCCGCTCGAAGGTCGCGATCAACGCCGACATCGGGCACCGCGCGTCCACCCTGCCGCAGCTCGTCGCGCACGAGGCCTACCCGGGGCACCACACCGAGCACTGCCGCAAGGAGGCGGGGCTCGTGCTGCGGGACGGGCAGGTCGAGCACACCATCTTCCTGATCAACACCCCACAGTGCGTGCTCGCCGAAGGCCTCGCCGACCTGGGGTTGGACGCGATCCCGTTGGTGGTGCTCGCCGTCTCGCCCGTGCTCTGGTTGCTGCTGGTGGCGATGTTCATCAGCGGGATCGCGATCGAGCAGTTC
>NZ_JBEOVY010000618.1:0-1980 GCF_040295745.1 Saccharopolyspora sp. NPDC002686 | reverse complement strand
GGAAATCGGAGGTTCGATTTCCATTGAAATTGCGGTAGATCACCTGGTCAGGTGAGTTCGGCTACGGCTCGGACGAGCTGGTCGACTTCGGCGGCGTTGGTGTAGTGGGCGAGGCCCACTCGGACCGCGCCGCCGACTTCGGCCACTCCGAGGACCGCGAAGACTCCGTGGGTTCCGGGGTCGGCGAAGGCGCAGACGCCGCGCTCCGCGAGGTGCTCGACCGCGTCTTCGGCCTTCACACCGGACACCGTGAACGCCATGGACGGGACTCGGCGCATCGCGTCGCCGATGAGCATCACGTGGTTCAGCTTGCGGAGGCCGTTGGTGAGGTTCGCCAGGAGTCCCGCCTGGTACGACTTCACCGAACCCAGCGAGGTCAGCAGCCGTTCCCGGCGCGGGCCCACCGCCGAGTCGTCGAGCGCGGCCAGGTAGTCCACCGACGCCACCAGACCGGCCAGCAGCGGGTAGGCGGGCGGGCCGAGCTCCATGCGCTCCGCGCCGCGCGCACCGGGTTCCAGCGCCACCGACGGGAGCTGGTCGAGCATCGCCGCGTTCTTGAACACCAGCGCACCCACCGGCGGACCGCCCCACGCGGAGGCGTTCACCGCCACCACGTCGGCCCCCATCGAGGTGATGTCCAGCGGCACGAACGGCGCCGCCGCCGAGGCGTCCACCACGACCAGCGCGCCGTGCTCGGCCGCCGCGTCCGCGGCCTGCCGCACGTCCGGCCGGGTGCCGACCGCGCCGGAAGCGGCGGTGATCGCCACGACCTTCGTGCGCGGGGTGACCAGTTCCTCGTACTGCCAGGTGGGCAGCTCGCAGGTCTCGATGTCGACCTCGGCCCAGCGCACCGTGCCGCCGGAGCGCTGCGCTGCGCGCTGCCAGGGCGCGACGTTGGCCGGGTGGTCGAGTCGGGAGACGACCACGTCGTCACCGATCATCCACCCGTCGCCGAGCGCATCGGCCAATCTCTGCAGCAGCACAGCGGAGTTCGGACCCAGCACCACACCTGCCGGGTTCGCACCGACAAGGTCGGCAATGGAACGACGGGCGGCTTCCACGATCGCCTCGGCGCGCTGCGAGGCGGGGAAGATCCCGCCCGGACCGGATACCGGCGCCCGCAGCGCAGTCGACGCCGCAGTCGCCACTTGTTCAGGAACCTGCATGCCTGCCGGGGCGTCCAGGTGCACCCACCCGTCGCCGAGCGCGGGGAACAGCCCGCGAACCGCCGCGACGTCGAACGCCATGCAGCACACGTTACGTACGGGACGGGCGGTACCGGCTGCCGGGTGGCCGATATCGCATCAAAACCGGTCCCCGGACTCGACGCCGAACGCGGAACCCCGGACACTGCGAGCGCGCGCCCGGTGACGTGGTGCGTTCGGTCTGTGGTGGACCGAACAGGACGGACCGGTCACCGCTCACGCGAAGCGTTCGACGACCCGCCAGGATGGAGACATGACGCGCGAAGACAGCGAGGGCAGGCCGCAGGTGTTCGTGGTCGGCGAGGACGGCAAGCCGATCGGCGCCATCGCCGAAGGCGAGCAGCCCGAGCGCGGCGAGGACATCAACGAGCTGGTCGAGCAGCCCGCCAAGGTGATGCGCATCGGCACCATGATCAAGCAGCTGCTGGAGGAGGTCCGGGCGGCACCGCTGGACGAGGCCAGCCGCAGCCGCCTCAAGGAGATCCACCAGTCCTCCATCCGCGAGCTGGAGCAGGGCCTGGCCCCGGAGCTCATCGAGGAGCTGGAGCGGCTGTCGCTGCCGTTCGCCCAGGAGAGCACGCCGTCCGAGTCGGAGCTGCGGATCGCCCAGGCCCAGCTGGTCGGCTGGCTGGAGGGCCTGTTCCACGGCCTGCAGACCGCGCTGTTCGCCCAGCAGATGGCGAGCCCGGTTTCGCACTGGATCAGCAGGTAGTAGGCCTTCTTGTCGCGGTACGGCCCGGAACTCCCGTACCCGGACAGGTCGCACACGATCAGC
>NZ_JBEOVY010000617.1:0-1983 GCF_040295745.1 Saccharopolyspora sp. NPDC002686 | reverse complement strand
GGCACCGAGCGCATGCGCGGGCAGCATGTAGCGACCGCGGCCGATCCACTTCTCGTTCAGGCGGGCACGGTCGTCGGTTCCGCTGCCTTCGTGCGGTTCGTGGTTTTCAGGGCGAGGAGGAGAGCTCCCACTGCTACCGCCGCCGCAGTCGGGGCCAGCCAGGTCGTTCCCGCTGTCGCCAGGACCGTTCCGCCGATCGCGGAGCCCAGGCCCGCTCCCGCGTAGATCGCCGAGCCGTTCAGGCCGAGCGCCACCGTCGGGGCATCCGAGCCCAGCTCGTACAGGCGGTGTTGCTGGGGAACCATCAGCATCCCGTTGAAGGCTCCCGCGCCGAGACCGATCAGCAGCGTCGTCGGCAAGGTCAGCACAGCCCAGTTGAGCAGGGCGTACACCACCGCCATGCCACCGAGGGAGAGCAGCAGCACCCGCTTCGCGCCGAAGCCGTCGGTCCAGCGCCCCGCCAGCGAGTTCCCCAGCACCTGGCCGACGCCGATGGTCACCAGCACCCAGGACAGCATCGGGCCGGGAGCGGAGGTGCCCAGCAGCAGCGGCAAGTAGGCGGAGACGGTGAAGGCGGCGAACATGCCGATGACCGTGATGAGCAGGACTTTCAGGATCACCGGACGCACCAGGACCGCGAGGCGCTCCCCGAGCCGGACCACCGGCAGCCGGACCTGCGGCAGGGTCGGGATCGCGATCGCCACCAGCACCCCGAGCGCGCCGATGATCCACATCACGACCCGCCAGCCGAACCACTGCCCGCCCAGCACCCCGAGCGGCACACCGAGCACCGTCGACGCGGTCATCCCCGCGGCGACCGTCGCCAGGGCACGTCCGCGCTGGTCAGGGGCGGCGAGAGCGCCGGCCACCGCGTAAGCGTTCGCCTGGAACGCCGCCGCGCCGATCGCAGCGAGCGCCCTGGCCACCGCCACCACCGCGAACGTCGTGCCGAGCGCCTGCCCCGCCATCCCGACCGTGAACAGCGCGAGACCACCGCCGAGCAGCACCCGCCGGTCCCAGCTCCCCGTCACCGACGCGATGATCGGCGAACCCACCGCGTAGGTCACCGCGAAGATCGTCGTCAGCTGGCCCGCCAGCGACTCGGGGACCTGGAGATCGCGGGCGACCTCGGGCAGCAGTCCATTGAGGATGAAGCCGTCCGCACCGACCGCGAAGGTGCCCACGGCGAGGACGACCAGCGTGCTCACGCGCAATCGATCATTTGATGATCGTCGAATCGTCATGGTGCATGATCATGCGGGAACTATTCGATACTTGTCAAACGATCGAATGAAAGGCAGGCTCGGTGCCCGTGACGCGCACCCTCCCGCAACCGAGCAGCAACGATCTCGACATCGTGCAGGTGCTGCACGCCCTGGCCGATCCGGTGCGCCTCGAACTGCTCCGCACGCTCAGCCAGGCGACCGAGCCAGCGGTCTGCTCCCTGGGCGCCTACGACGTCGACGTCAGCGCACCGACGCTCTCCCACCACTGGCGGGTGCTGCGCGAAGCCGGCCTGACCACGACCTTCGTCAACGGCCGGAACCGCTGGGTCGAGCTCCGCCGCGACGACCTGGACGCGCGCTTCCCCGGCCTGCTGGACTCCGTCCTCACCGGGTACGAACACCGCTCCTGAACGCGAAAAACCCTCCCCGGCCGAGGCTGGGGAGGGTTTCTCGTCGTCGTGACGGTCAGGCCGCGACGATCACTCCGGCGGGATGAACGCCGTCTGGATCATCTGCGGGCCACCGCGCAGGCTGCGGCTCACCAAGGTGCCGCGACCCGGCGGGAGCGGGCGGGACTTGATGTTCGCCACCAGCTGGCCGTCGTCCTTGTTCGCGCTCATCGCCAGACCCGGGGCCGACGTCTCGCGCATCTTGCCGATCAGCGGCTCGTACAGCGCACGACCCGCACCACCCGAGTTGCGGGCCAGGATGATGTGCAGACCCACATCGCTGGCCGTCGGGATGAACTCCGCCAGCG
>NZ_JBEOVY010000616.1:0-1999 GCF_040295745.1 Saccharopolyspora sp. NPDC002686 | reverse complement strand
GGCGACCCACACCTGGCCGCGCGGGGGCGGGGCAGCTGGTGAGCACAACCCCCTCCGTCGTGGCGCTTGCTGCGACCCTACCAGGGACCTTGTGCTTGGGGGGCGTGGTGCCGGGCACCACGCCCCTCATCTGCAGTTGGCCGCCGTAGCCGCGTGGGATGTCACGGGGTGGGGAGTTGGAGGGTTTGGATCGGGGCTTGCTCCTTGGACAGCGGTAGTTGGTAGCGCTGGGTCAGGAAGGACGCGATGTTGTGGAACAGGGGCGCCGCCGACGAGCCCTCCTGGGTTCCGTAGGCCGGGCGGTCGAGCATCAGGCCGATCACGAAGCGGGGGCTGTCCGCCGGGACGACTCCCGCGAAGGTGATCCAGTGCTTCGAGTTGCTGTAGCACTTGCAGGCCGGGTCGTACTGCTGGGCCGTGCCCGTCTTGCCGGAGACCTGGTAGCCCGGCAGCGCCGCGCCCGGGCCGGTGCCGTTGTTCGGTTTCGGGCCCTCCTGGACCACCGACCGCAGCATGTCCTTCACCGTGTGCGCGGTTTCCGGGCTGACCACGCGGACGCCCTCCGGGCGGGGGCGTTCGACGCGGTTGCCGTCCGGGCCGATCTCCGCGGAGATGATCCGCGGCGGCACTCGGACACCGTCGTTGGCGATCGCCTGGTACATGCTGGCCATCTGCAGCACGGTCATCGAAAGGCCCTGGCCGATCGGCAGGTTCCCGAACGACGAGCCGGACCACTGGTCGGGCGGCGGGAGGGTTCCACCGCTCTCGCCCGGCAGTCCGACGCCGGTGCGCTGGCCCAGCCCGAAGTTGCGGGCGAAGTCGTACCAGCGCTGCTCGCCGAGCTGCTGGGCGGCCATCAGGGTGCCGACGTTGGAGGACTTGCCCAGCACACCGGTGAAGGTCAGCGGGATGGTGCCGTGCTGCCACGCATCGCTGACGGTGCGGTCCGCGACCTTGATGCTGCCCGGCACCTGGAGCACCGTGTCGGGCTTCATGATCCCGTCCTCGATCGCCCCGGCCGCGGTGATCAGCTTGGCCACCGAACCCGGCTCGTAGGGCGTGGTCACCGCCGGGTTGCCGATGTCCTCGCCCCACTGGCCGTTCGGGTCGAAGGTCTTGTCGTTGGCCAGCGCGTAGACCTCACCGGTCTTGGCGTCCAGCACCACCGCGCTGGCGTTCTTGGCCTGCGCCGTGCGGGCGTAGTCGGCGAGTTCGCGCTGCAGCATGAACTGCACGTCGGAGTCGATGGTCAACTCCACGTTGGACCCCGGAACCGCCGGCTCCAGCTCCCGGGTGCCGGGGATGACCAGGTTCGAGCCGAGCGCGGTGTCGGAGACCTGCTGGCCGTCCTTGCCCGCCAGCACCGAGTCCATCGAGGACTCCAGCCCGATCTGGCCGCGCAGCTTGCCGGGGACCTCGTCCTTGCGCCAGTTCGCCGCACCGATGATGTTCGCCGCCAGATCACCGCCCGGGTACTCGCGGGTGGCCTGGTACTCCGAGCCGATCTGCGGGTACTTCGTGGTGATCTCCCGCGCCTTGCCCGGGTCGATCTTGGGGCCGAAGTAGGTGAACCCGACGTCGCGGAACAGCGCGTCGAGCACCTCCTGCTCGGTGATCACGCCCGGCAGCTCCTGCGCGATGAAGCGCGCGATCTCCTGCTTGTACTCGGCCGCGGTCGGCTTGCTCGGGTCTTTCGCGTGCTGCTCGTCGAGCTCCTTGTTGAGCAGGCGCGGGTTGGCGTAGAGCTGCCGGGCCTCGCTGCTGAACGCCAGCACGTTGCCGCCGCGGTCCATGATGGACCCGCGCTCGGCCGGGATGACCGAGCGGTCCAACCGCTGCTTCAAGGCCTGTTCGGACAGCGCGCTGGCTTCGAAACCCTGCACCTGGATCAGCTTCGCGCTGGCGAGCACCAGCGCGACCACCATCAGCAGCCGCCCCACGCGCAGCCGCCGGTTGCTGCCGGCGACGTTGGTGCGCGCGGTGCGGCCGCGGATGATCC
>NZ_JBEOVY010000615.1:0-2008 GCF_040295745.1 Saccharopolyspora sp. NPDC002686 | reverse complement strand
ATGCGCCTCCGGTCGTCGTGCGGCACCCGCGCCCACAGCAGCGTGCTCACCGGCCAGCCCGTCAGGTGCTGGGAGATCTCGCAGCGGAAGGCGACTTTCGCCAGCTCGGCGAAAGGCGCCCTCCACTCACCCCTTTTTGCCAGATGCCCTGCAGCACATGACGGAAGTGCGGTAAACAGTAGCCGTCAGCAGCCGTCCAGCGCTTTCAGGGAGAACCCGGCATGCCCGATTCCGAGGATGTCCAGATACGGGGGTCCGCTTCCGACGAGATGGACACCACCGTGCCGCACGCGGCCCGCGTCTGGAACTTCTGGCTCGGCGGCAAGGACCACTACGCGGTCGACCGCGCCGCTGGTGAGGAGTTCCTGCAGGTGTTCCCGGGGATGCGGGCGGCGGCGCAGGCCAGCCGGGGCTGCCTGGGGCGGATGGTCCGGCACCTGGTCGCCGAGTGCGGGGTGCGGCAGTTCCTGGATGTCGGCACCGGTCTGCCGACCGCGGAGAACACCCACGAGATCGCGCAGCGGGCCGCCCCGGAGAGCCGGATCGTCTACGTCGACAACGATCCGCTCGTGCTGGCCCACGCCCGCGCGCTGCTGACGAGCACGCCGGAGGGGGCGACCCGGTACATCCACGCCGACGTCCGCGAACCCGAGGCGATCGTCGAGGGCGCCCGCGAAGCCCTGGACTTCGACCGCCCGGTGGCCCTGATCCTGTTCGGAATCATGGGTCTGATCCCCGAATACTCCCGAGCGCGATCCATTGTGGACACGTTGCTGGCGGCGCTGCCGTCGGGCTCCTACCTGGCGCTGTTCGACGTCGACGACAGCGACCCGGTAGCGGTGGACGCGGCCCGGCAGTACGCGGAGTCCGGGGCGATCCCGTACAACCACCGCACGCCGGAGGAGATCGCCGGCTACTTCACGGGCCTGGAGCTGGTGGACCCGGGGGTGATCCGGTCCGGCCAGTGGCGCACCGAGGCCCCGGAGCTCGCACAGCACGACACCACCACGCTGGCAGGGCTGGGACGCAAGCCCTGACCAGCAGCTTCACCTAGTTGCTGATCGGGCGCGGCGGCGGTAGGCGAAGTAGGCGAGGGCCGTGCCGATGGCGAGGACGGCAGTGGTGAGCAGACTGGCTTCGATGCCGAAGCCGCCGCCGGTGAGCAGCTCGGCGCTTCCCGGGCTGCCGCCGATGCTGAGCATCGTCGTCTGGACGCCCATGCCGGACACCTCGATGCCGTAGACGTTGCCCTGGAGCCAGTTCCACACCGCGTGGAAGGCGCACACGCCCCACAGGCCGCCTTCGGCGAGCGCCCAGAACGCCAGGAGCAGCGCGATCAGCAGGATGTTGATCAGGGCCACCGCGCTCACGTTCGGGTTGATGCCGTGGAGCAGCGAGAACACCACGGCCTGCAGGACGACCGCAGCCGTCAGGCCCCACTTCCGGTAGGTCACCTGCATCAGGTAGCCGCGGGTGATGACCTCCTCGGTGCTGGCCTGCACGGCGAACCCGATGAGCGCGATGAAAGCCCCGCCCACCTGCGCGACGTGCACCGCCCCGACGTCGAACTGCCCGCTGAGGAGGTTCACGCCGACCGGCACGCCCAACAGCACCACTGCGACGGCCGCGCCGATCCCCAGGTGCGCACCGACGCGCGAAGCGGGGAAGAACCCGACGCTGCCGAACGGCCGCCGCTCCTTGATCCGGATCCACAGCGCGAGCATCCCGACGACGCCGAGGAAGCTGAACAGCATCGCGAGCTGGGCGGCCAGATCCGCCCGCCCACGGGCCAGCGCCCCGATCGGAACCCCGAACACCGGAGCCAGCACGAGCGCCCCCGCGGTCTGCCCGATGACGAGGCAAACCACGACGACGACCAACCCGACGACCGGCCCGCTGGGCCGCCGAGCCCGGCCGATCCCGCCCAACAACGCCGAAGGCGAAGCCCGCCCCGACTCCACGCTGCCCACCAAAGCCAACTCCCCGATCCGGCGAACGAACTCGCCAC
>NZ_JBEOVY010000614.1:0-2027 GCF_040295745.1 Saccharopolyspora sp. NPDC002686 | reverse complement strand
GTAGATCTTCCGCAATTGCATTGGATATCAGAGGTCCGATTTCCATTGAAATTGCGGGAACACGGGCCCGGACGAACCGTCAGGAGAGGCCGGCGAAGAGGTCCGGCTCCCAGTTGTTGGGGCCGACGCCGGGGCCCCGGTCGCCCCGGACCAGGAGGTAGTGCTCCAGGGCGAACTCCGGGCGCAGGACCAGCTGGGCGAAGAACTCGCCGTCGTCGAGGTCGACCTGGCTGCGGTAGTGGCGCAGCGCGGCGATCTTGGCCGAGTGGAAGTCGCGGCCGTCGACCATCGCGGTCAGCTCCTCGTCCGGCACCGTGTACGGCTCGAAGCCCTCGACGCCCGCTTCCTCGACCCGCTTGAGGATCGAGCGCGGCAGCGTCGTCCAGTACACCTTCGGCACCTCCCACGGTTCGCCGAGTTCCGGGGCGTAGTCCGGGTCGGCGGCCGGGTCGAGGGAGGTCATGACGGCGCGGTGCGCGGCGATGTGGTCCGGGTGCCCGTAACCGCCGTGCTCGTCGTAGGTGACCACCACGTGCGGCCGCTCGGCGCGCAGGATCTCGACCATGGCGCGGGTGACCTGGGCCGGATCCGCCGCGGCGAACGCACCGGACGCGGTGTTGCCGTCCTCACCGGCCATCCCGCTGTCCCGGAAGCGGCCCGGGCCGCCGAGCCAGTGGTGCCGGACCTCGCCGAACTCGGCCAGCGCCGCGCTGATCTCACCGCGCCGGTACTCCCCCAGCGCGTCGGGGTTCCCGCGCAGGTGCGCGAGGTCGTCGGCGATGACCTCGCCGAGTTCGCCGCTGGTGCAGGTCACCAGCGAAACCGAGGCGCCTTCCGCGCAGTAGCGGGCCATGGTGGCGCCGGTGGCGGTGGCCTCGTCATCGGGATGGGCGTGCACCAGCAGAAGACGACGATCGTTCATATCTACCGAGCCTAGCCACCCCCACCGACAGCCGGCTCGAAACGTCCGGGCAATCGGGAAATTCGGACGATGTTCGCTCTCCGGTCAACGAAAACCCCACCGCCCCGCGTGAAGATCTTCAGGCGCAGACGAAGGAGGCGTTGTGTCAGGAGTTTCCCGACGAGGTGTGCTCGGACTGGCCGGAGCCGCTGCGGTCGCCGGTGCGTTCGGCACCGGTCAGGCGGCGGCCGCACCGGCGGGCGGGGCGCTGATCGGCCCGGCCGAAGGCCAGCAGCTGCACGTGATGACCTTCAACATCCGCACCGACACGAAGGCCGCTCCGCCGGACCCGGATTCGTGGCGCATCCGCCGCCCGATCCTCGCCGAGCTGATCGGCATCGAGCAGCCCACCGTGCTGGGCGTGCAGGAAGCGATGTTCAACCAGGTCAAGGACGTCCTGCAGGACGTCCCGCCGTTCTACGACTGGATCGGGCTGGGGCGCGAGGGCGGTGGCCGCGGCGAGTTCATGTCGATCTACTACGACGCCCGCCGCCTGGAACCGCTGGACTACGACCACTTCTGGCTCTCCGACACCCCGTCGGTGATCGGCTCGAAGTCGTGGGGCAACAACGTGATCCGGATGGTCACCTGGGTGCGCTTCCACGACCGCCGCAGCGGTCGCGAGTTCACCCACGTCAACACCCACTTCGACCACCAGTCGGAGCCGTCCCGCCAGCGCAGCGCGCAGCTGGTGGGCGAGCGCATCGCCGGGTTCGACGCCGGGCTGCCGGTGGTGCTCACCGGCGACTTCAACACAGCGGCGGGCAGCTCGGAGTCCTACCGGATCCTCACCGGCGGCGGCCTGGCCGACACCTGGACGACCGCGGACCGGCAGCTCACCCCGGCCTGGGGCACCTTCGCCGGGTACAAGGATCCGGTCGAGGGCAAGGACCGCATCGACTGGATCCTGCACAACGACAAGGTCTCGGTGCGTCGAGCGGCGATCAACGACTTCCGCCGCGACGGCTACTTCCCCTCCGATCACCTCCCGGTCCAGGCCCTGGTCGACCTCACCTGATGCCCCGTGAGCACTTTCTGGTGCTATAGCAACAGAAAGTGCTCACGG
>NZ_JBEOVY010000613.1:0-2056 GCF_040295745.1 Saccharopolyspora sp. NPDC002686 | reverse complement strand
TGGCCGACGACGTCGTGCACCCGGGCGGGTTTTCGGCGTCCGTGCGCGCCGGCAGCCGGACGCGGCGCCTGCCGACCGGGACCGTGATGGGCGTTCCCGCCGCACCCGAGTCGGTGCGGGACGTGCTGTCCGACGCCGGTTTGTCGTTGGTCCGCGCGGAGAAGGACCTGCCGCCGCTGCGGCTCGAAGGTGCGGATGCGTCGGTCGGCGAGCTGCTGCGCGGCCGGGTCGGCGACGAGGTCGTGGACCGGCTGGTGGAGCCGCTGCTCGGCGGTGTCTACGCGGGGGACGCGAACCGCCTCGGGCTGCGAGCTACGATCCCGGCCCTGGCGGCGGCTCTGGACGGGGGAGCGGAGTCGATCACCGCCGCGGCTTCGTCCGCGCTGCCGAAGCCGAAGCCCGACGCGCCGAAGCCGCCGGTGTTCGGCGCTTTCCAGAACGGCTACCGGCGGTTGATCGACCAGCTGCTGATCGCCGCCGATGCGCAGCTCCGGCTCGGGCTGCCGGTGCGCGGCCTGACCAGGACCGAATCCGGTTGGCGGCTGGAGATCGGCGCGGCGCCGAGCCCGGAGTTCCTGGACGTCGACGGCGTCGTGCTGGCGGTCCCCGCTCCCGCGGCGCGCCGCCTGCTCCAGGACGTCGTGCCGAGCGCGGCGGCCAAGCTCGGCGAGGTGGAGCTGGCCTCCATGATCGTCGTGGGCCTCGCATTGCCCGCGGACGTGGAACTGCCGGACGCCTCGGGCGTGCTGATCGCGCGCGGCGAGCGCCACGACGACGGAACCCCGTTCACCGCCAAGGCCTTCACCTTCTCCAGCAACAAGTGGCCGCACCTGCGCGGTGCGAACGGCGAACTGCTGGTGCGGGGTTCGGTCGGCCGGTTCGGCGAGACCGCGGACCTGCAGCTCGACGACGCCGAGGTGCTGCGCCGGGTGCGCGCCGACTTCGCCGAGCTGACCGGGATCGCGGCGCAGCCGGTGGAGTCGACCGTGGTGCGCTGGGGCGGTGGAGTGCCGCAGTACGGCGTGGGCCACCTGGACCTGATCGCCGACGTGGAACGGGCGCTGTCCGACGTGCCGGGCCTGGCCCTGGCCGGGGCGGCGCTGCACGGCGTCGGGGTCCCGGCGTGCATCGCGACGGGGGAGTCCGCGGCGATGGACATCACGCGGGCCCTGCTGCCTGGGACCCTCCGAGAAGTGGGACGATGAGGACATGGCGCGGCTGAACTACAACGAGCTCAACGACACCATTCGCTACACCATGTGGTCGGTGTTCCGGATCGAGCAGGGCACCCTGCCCGAGGACCGGGCCAAGGCCGCTCAGATGACCCAGGAGTACCTGGACTCGCTGGCCGAGTCCGGCGTCGTGGTCCGCGGCGTCTACGACGTCTCCGGGCTGCGGGCCGACGCGGACTTCATGATCTGGTGGCACTCCGAGGAGATCGAGCAGGTCCAGGCCGCCTACACCGGGTTCCGCCGCGAGACCCCGCTCGGCCAGTCCTCCGAGCCGGTCTGGAGCAACGTCGCGCTGCACCGCCCGGCCGAGTTCAACAAGAGCCACATCCCGGCGTTCCTGGCCGGCGAGGAACCGCGCAAGTACATCTGCGTGTACCCCTTCGTGCGCTCCTACGAGTGGTACCTGCTGCCCGACGACGAGCGCCGCAAGATGCTGGCCGACCACGGCAAGGAAGCCCGCGACTACCCGGACGTCCGGGCGAACACGGTGGCCTCCTTCGCGCTCGGCGACTACGAGTGGATCCTCGCCTTCGAAGCCGACGAGCTGCACCGCATCGTGGACCTGATGCGCCACCTGCGCGGCACGGAGGCCCGCCTCCACGTCCGCGAGGAGATCCCGTTCTACACGGGCCACCGAGTCGACGTCACCGACCTGGTGACCCGCCTCCCCTGAAGTTCTTCCGGCTGAAGCGCCTGGCGGCGCGTCAAAGACGGTTCTGAGTCGGCGTGAGCCGAGTTCCGATGTCCCGCGCGGGGTCGGGGTCGCCTGGAGCACCTGGCGGCCCCGCCCCCCCGCGGTCGGTCCGCGGGGCGGTCTGCTGGGT
>NZ_JBEOVY010000612.1:0-2066 GCF_040295745.1 Saccharopolyspora sp. NPDC002686 | reverse complement strand
GCGGAACAGACCGCGGCGGACCGTCGTGACCAGCAGTCCGTCCATCGCCGGGTCGAGCATCGCGTTCATCGGGTCCGGGGTGGACTCCGGCAGCGGCGTGGCGTCGGGATCAGGCGAAATGGTGATGCTCAGCGCACTCCCGTCGAGCACCCGGTTGTCGTCGCAGTACACCTGGCCGGTGATCGGCTCGATGGTCCCGGCGCCGAGCAGCACGCCGCCCGAGTCGTCGCGGATCAGCGCCGACGGGCGGGGCTCGGCGGTCAGCGCGCGCTCGAAGTCGCCGGCCCGCAGCCCCCACAGCTGAGCCGCCGGGGAGTCCTCGACCGGCACGTAGCCCACCACCAGGTCGGCCAGCCGGTTCTTGCGGAGCAGGCGCAGGACCACCGAGGCGAAGTCGGCGTCGGTGCCGTGCACGACCAGGCGTTCCGAGGTTTCGGCGAGCAGCGGGTCCAGGTCCTGGCGGGTCGGCGTGACCGGCAGATCGAACCATTGCACACCGTCACCGGACGGACGCGCTGCGCGGTCAACGTTTCCGCAGGACAATGCGGTGGTACTCACGTTTCGCTCCTGGTTTACCCTGATCGACCGGCATACCCCGTGGTGGGAACGGGCGAAGCGTGCGGTCACGCTGGCGACCACCCCGCCCAGTCCAGGTTGGAGTTTCACATGCCGGCGATCGTGCTGATCGGCGCCCAGTGGGGCGACGAGGGCAAGGGTAAGGCGACCGACCTGCTCGGCGAGCAGGCGCAGTGGGTCGTCCGCTACCAAGGCGGCAACAACGCGGGTCACACCGTCGTGCTGCCCGACGGGCAGGACTTCGCCCTGCACCTCATCCCGTCGGGGATCCTGACCCCCGGGGTGACCAACGTGATCGGCAACGGCGTGGTCGTCGACCCCGGCGTGCTGCTCGAGGAGCTGGCCGGGCTGGAGGAGCGCGGCGTGGACACCTCGCGGCTGCTGCTGTCCGCCGACGCGCACCTGATCATGCCGTACCACGTGGCCATCGACCGGGTCACCGAGCGGTACCTGGGCAAGAAGCAGATCGGCACCACCGGTCGCGGCATCGGCCCCTGCTACCAGGACAAGATCGCCCGCGTCGGCGTCCGCGCGCAGGACCTGCTGGACGAGAAGATCCTGCGGCAGAAGGTCGAGGCCGCCCTCGACGTGAAGAACCAGATCCTGGTCAAGGTCTACAACCGCCGGGCGATGGACGTCGACGAGGTCGTGGACACCGTGCTGTCCCAGGGCGAGAAGTTCGCCCACCGGATCGCCGACACCAAGCTGCTGATCAACCAGGCGCTGGAGCGCGACGAGACGGTGCTGCTGGAGGGCTCGCAGGGCACCCTGCTCGACGTCGACCACGGCACCTACCCGTTCGTGACCTCGTCGAACCCGACCTCCGGCGGCGCTTGCGCCGGATCCGGCATCGGGCCGACGAAGATCGGCGCCGTGATCGGCATCCTGAAGGCCTACACCACCCGCGTCGGCGCCGGTCCGTTCCCGACCGAGCTCACCGACGAGGCCGGCGAGAACCTGCGCAAGCAGGGCGGCGAGTTCGGCGTCACCACCGGCCGCTCGCGGCGCACCGGCTGGTTCGACGCGGTGATCGCGCGCTACGCGACCCGCACCAACGGCATCACCGACTACTTCCTGACCAAGCTGGACGTGCTGTCCGGGCTCGAGACCATCCCGGTCTGCGTGGCCTACGACGTGGACGGCGAGCGGGTCACCGAGATGCCGATGACGCAGACCGGCGTGCACCACGCGGTCCCGGTGTACGAGGAGATGCCGGGCTGGTGGGAGGACATCAGCGACGCCCGCACCTTCGAGGACCTGCCGGCCAACGCGCAGGCCTACATCCAGCGCATCGAAGAGCTCTCGGGCGCCCGCGTCTCGGCCGTCGGCGTCGGCCCGGGCCGCGACCAGACGATCGTCCGCCACACGATGGCCTGATCTCAGTCCGACCAGGGGGACCCCGACCTCGATCGGGGTCCCCCTGTCGCGTCTCCGGACGCAAATTCCAAGAGAGCGGTAATGAGGGAGTCGGGGGACTGGCTGCGAGGAAC
>NZ_JBEOVY010000611.1:0-2068 GCF_040295745.1 Saccharopolyspora sp. NPDC002686 | reverse complement strand
CCATCCGGACATGCTGTGCAACGTCGGCACGATCGCCGGCGGCGGCCGGACCAACGTGGTGCCCGGCGAGGCGTCCTGCGAGATCGGCATGCGCTTCACCGACACCGCGACCGAACGCTCGGCGCTGGCAGCGCTGCACGAATTGGCGCCGGTCCGCCCCGGAACCACCGTCACCGCGGAGATCCTCACCAGCCGTCCGGTGTGGACGGAACCGGATACCGGTGACCTGACCGATGCGCTGGCCCGCGCCGGACGAGCTGTCGGGCAGGAAGTCTCCGGACGCCCCGCGGCAGGAGCGGCCGACACCAACTTGACCGGATCCCTGGGTGTGCCGAGCCTGGACGGTCTCGGCCCGGTCGGCCGAGGTGCGCACGCCCCGGACGAGCAGATCATCGCAGCGACCCTGCCTGAACGGGCGATCTTGACCGCTTCCCTGCTCGCGCACCTCTGAGCCGCCGCTCCGTCGGGCGGGTTGTGCGATGCGACCCGCGCAGGGGCGCTGGGGTTTCGCGAAGTGATCGTCCGTCCGAATCGGACGAGAAAGGCGGGAGGAGCTTTCCCCGCCTGTTTCAACTTATAGCGCACCCCGGGGCTTGCGGCAAGACCCGGGTCGTGCCGCAGAATCTCCGTCCGAAGCCAGGACCTGCGAAAATCAGGGACTGGCGGGATGCGCCGACCGACGGACATGGGAGAAGCAGTGGTTGAAACCGGCAGCAGTGCGGGGATGTCCTCCTCGTCCGGTCGTTGCGTGCTGGATTTCCAGGACATCGATCGGAGCCAGGTCGCGCTCGTCGGCGGCAAGGGCGCGCACCTCGGCGAGCTCTCCCGGATCGAAGGCATCCGCGTGCCTGCCGGCTACTGCGTGACGACGGACGCGTTCCGCCGGGTCATGGCATGCGCACCGGCGCTCGAGGACCAGCTCGACCGGCTCTCGCAGCTGAGCCCGGACGACCGGGATTCGATCGCTGTGCTCAGCGCAGAGATCCGCAGCGCGATCGCGGGAATCCCCCTCCCCGACGATCTGGCGGCGGCGATCACCGGCCCGCTCGCCGGTCTGGGTGAGACGGCCGCCTACGCCGTCCGATCCAGCGCGACGGCCGAAGACCTCCCGACGGCTTCGTTCGCGGGCCAGCAGGACACGTACTTGAACGTCGTGGGACCGGCGGCGATCCTCGAGCACATCAGGTCGTGCTGGGCCTCGCTGTTCACCGAACGAGCCGTGACCTACCGCCTGCGCAACGGTTTCGACCACCGCAAGGTCCACATGGCGGTGGTCGTGCAGCGGATGGTCTCGCCGGACGCGTCCGGCGTCCTGTTCACCGCCGACCCCGTCACGTCGAACCGGAAGGTCACCAGCGTGGAGGCCGGCTTCGGCCTCGGCGAAGCCCTGGTCTCCGGTCTGGTGAACGCGGACGTCTACGAGGTGCGCGACGGCGAAGTCGTCGACAAGAAGATCGCCACCAAGCAGTTGGCCATCCGTGCCGTGCCAGGCGGCGGGACGCAGCAGCAAGAGATCGAACCGGAGTTGCAGCAGCAGCCAGCGCTGACCGATGCGCAGGTGGTGCAGGTCGCGCAGCTGGGGCGGCGGATCGAGGCGCACTTCGACCGTCCGCAGGACATCGAGTGGTGCCTGGTCGACGGCGACTTCCAGATCGTGCAGAGCCGGCCGATCACCACGCTGTTCCCGGTGCCACCGGTCGACGACCAGGACAACCACGTCTACCTCTCCGTCGGCCACCAGCAGATGATGACCGACCCGATGAAGCCGCTGGGCCTGTCGTTCTGGCAGATGACCACGCCGCGACCCATGTCCGAGGCCGGTGGGCGGCTGTTCGTCGACGTCACCGACCGCTTGGCATCGCCGGCCACCCGCGACGGGCTCCTGAAAGCCATGGAGACGTCGGATCCGTTGATGAAGGATGCGCTGCAGACCGTTCTCGACCGCGGCGACTTCATCCCGGCGCCGTCGGGGGATGCTCCGGACGTGCCCCTCCCCGGCAATCCGCCGGAGCCGATCGAAGCCGATCCGGCGATCGTCGACGAGCTGCTCGAGCGCGGCCGGACCTCC
>NZ_JBEOVY010000610.1:0-2069 GCF_040295745.1 Saccharopolyspora sp. NPDC002686 | reverse complement strand
GGCCGCGATGCCCGGCCTGCTCCACTGGGTGCGCGAGCGGCTGTGATGCGCGACGAGGCCCGGGCGGCGGTCGCGGACATCACCGGCCGAGCGCCGGTGGAGGTGCGGCAGCTCGGCGGCGGGGACACCTCGGCGGCGTTCGCGGTGCGCCTCGAGGACGGCACGGCTGTGTTCGCCAAGACCGCGCCCGCGACGATGCCCGGCGCCATCGAGGCCGAGGCGGCGTCCCTGGCCTGGCTCGCCGAACCCGACGTGGTCGCGGTGCCCGAGGTGTTCGGGAACACCGAGCGCTGGCTGGTCACCGAGCACATCGCGGAGTCAGCGCCGACGGCGGCAGCAGCCGAGCAGCTTGGGCGCGGCCTCGCGGCTCTGCACGCGACCGGGGCACCCGCCTTCGGCGCCGCGCCTCCGGGCGGCCCGGCGGATGCCTGGATCGGTCTGGCGCCTATGCGCAACGAGCCCGAGCCGGACTGGCCGACCTTCTACGCCCAGCACCGGATCGAGCCCTACCTCCGGAAGGCGGTGGACGCCGGCACGCTGAGCTCGGCCGACGGCGCGGTGATCTCGCAGGTCTGCGCGAACATCGACCAGCTGGCGGGGCCGGCCGAGCCTCCCGCGCGCCTGCACGGCGACCTGTGGAGCGGCAACGTCCACTGGAGTGCTCAGGGGGCGTGGCTCATCGATCCGGCAGCGCACGGCGGTCACCGCGAGACCGACCTGGCGATGCTGCACCTGTTCGGCTGCCCCCACCTGGACCGCGTCGTGGCCGCTTACCAGGAGTCCCACCCGCTCGCGGCGGGCTGGCGCGAGCGGATCGCGCTCCACCAGCTGTTCCCGCTCCTGGTCCACGCGGTCCTGTTCGGCACCGGCTACGCAGCCCAAGCCACGCGCGCGGCCCGCTCGGCCCTCCGAGCCGCCTGAGCCCCTTCCCGACCCACGAGCACCTTCGGACATTTCGTCCATAACGGAACCGGGGGTCGGCTGACCTGCTAAGACGCGAGTGCGCGCCATCCTTCGCCACCGGGCAACGGCATCCGAAAACCGCAGGTCAGAGCAGCTCGGTTACGGTAGGGGTGTGCGCCTGAAGTTCTTGTTGCGACCTGGTTGGCTCGGCCTGATCGCGCTGGTCGCGGTCTTCACCACGCTGTGCCTGACCGTGCTGGCCCCCTGGCAGTTCAGCCGCAGCGACGAGGCGCAGACCCGGAACAACGCGATCTCCGAGTCCTTCCACTCCCCACCGCGCCAACTGGCCGAGGTGCTGCCCGCCGGGCAAGCACCGGACCAGCGCACCGAGTGGTCCCAAGTGCTGCTGCGCGGCCAGTACCTGCCCGAAGGCGAGACGTTGGGCTGGCAGCGGACCGTGCTCGGCGAGCCCGCGTTCGAGGTGCTGACCCCGTTCCGCCTGGACGACGGCACGACGGTCCTGGTCGACCGCGGCTACATCCGCCCGGTCGACGGCACCCGGGCCCCGGCCTACGACGCACCGCCGCCCGGCGAGCAGACCCTCACCGCGCGGGTCCGCAGCGACGAGGTGGACAGCAAGAACCGCCCGCTGTTCGACCACGACGGGCACCGCTGGGCGTACGCGGTGAACTCCGGGACCGTCGCCGCGGGCACCGGCATCGCCATGCGGCCCGGCTACTTCTCGCTCAACGAGAACCAGCCCGGCGTCCTCGAACCGCTGCCCCTGCCCCGCTTGGAAGCCGGCCCGTACTTCTCCTACGCGCTGCAGTGGATCGCCTTCGGCGTCATGGCGGTCATCGCCGTCGCGTACCTGATCTACTCGGAACTCCGCCCCGGCGCCCGCCCGGCCTGGCGCGACGCGGACGACGCGGCCACCGAGGACGCCCAGCCGTCCGAGACGCCGGTGCGCCGCAAGAAGATGTCGGTCGCCGCAGCCATCGCCGAAGACGAACGCCGCGAACGCGAAGCAGCCGAACGCGAAGCCCCGTCCCCGACCGAGGACGCCGAGGGCCACGCCACCAACAAGACCTGACCCCTATCGCTTCACCCGTCCGGGCCAGGTCAACACCGCAGTTTCAATTGAAACTGCAAACCCCACCCACGGC
>NZ_JBEOVY010000609.1:0-2071 GCF_040295745.1 Saccharopolyspora sp. NPDC002686 | reverse complement strand
GCTGGGCAACGTGCCCGCGCTGGTCGTCGGCCGGCGAACCGATGTGCTGGCCTGGACGCCGATGGGGCACGCCCTGCTGGCCGGGCACATCTCCCGCGACGTGATCCGCCGCTACTACGAGCGGCTGCCCGCAGGCAGCTACCTCGGCTTCTCCCACGTCACCGGTGACCACTACCCGGAGGGCGTGCAGGGCCTGGTGAAGCTGTACGAGAGCAGCTCCAACCCGGTCACGCTGCGCACCCGCGACGAGGTCGCCGAGATGATCGACGACTTCGAGATCGTCGAGCCGGGCGTGGTCTACGTGCCGAACTGGCGGCCGGACACCCCGGAGGACGCCTGGGAGAACCCGGAGCGGTCGATCGTCTACGGCGCCGTCGGGCGCAAGGCGTGACGTCGATGCCCGATCCGGACGACGGAGCGCCCGAGCACGAGGAGCTGGTCAAGGAGTGGACCCGCCGGGTCATCAACACCAGCTACGTCGCGATGGGGCGTCCCGAAGTCGAGACCTTCCTGGCGAAGTGCCTGGACGACGTGCTGGCCGCGCTAGACGGGGGACCGCTGGAGTCCGCCGTCGACGTCGGCCGGCGGCTGGTCGACGTGCACTTCACCAACGCCGAAGCGCTGTCCGGCACGCTGCAGCACCTGGCGACCGCGCTGCCCGCGGTTCGCGACGTCGCCCCGGCCCGGCTGATCGAGGTGCTCGGCGAGCTGGCCGCGGGCTACGCCGGGGCGCTGCGCGAGCAGACCCTGGGCGAGCAGGAGGTGATCCAGCGCGCGGTCACGGAGGCCCGCGACACCGCGGAGGAGGCCCTGCGGGCCAGCGAAGCGCGGTCCCGCGCGGTGGTCGCCTCGTCCGCGACGGGCATCGCGATCGTCCGGTTGGACGGCAGCATCGACGAGACCAACGCCGCGATGCGGCGGATCTTCCGGCGCAGCGACGCCGAACTGCTCGGCAGCACCATCTTCGAGCTCGCCGACGCCGAGTGGGTGGGGGACCTGCGCGCCGCCAACGACGGCCTGATCGGTGCGAGCAACGACCAGTACCAGCTGGACACCCGGTTCACCGCCCCGGACGGCTCGCACACCTGGACCCAGCTGTCGGCGTCGCTGGTCCGCGACTCGCAAGGCGAACCGGACTACCAGGTGGTGCTCTACGAGGACATCACCGACCGGCACATGCTCCAGGAGCAGTTCCGCCGCCAGGCCGTGCACGACCCGCTGACCGGCCTGGCGAACCGGACCCAGCTGCAGACCAGCCTGGACAAGGCGCTGGAGGAAACCCGCCCCGGACGGCGGGTCGGGCTCTGCTACTTCGACCTGGACGGGTTCAAGGCGGTCAACGACAGCCTCGGCCACCCGATCGGCGACCAGCTGCTGCGCACCGTCGCCCAGCGGCTGCAGGCAGCGGCGAGCGGGGCGCTGGCCGCGCGGATGGGCGGTGACGAGTTCGTCGTCCTGGTGCCCGACTCGACCGGTGCCGCGGACCTGGTGGCCATGGTCGAGGACCTGCTGTCCGAGATCACCAGCCCCGTGCGCATCGGCGCGCACGAGCTCCGCGCCTCGGCCAGCGTCGGGATCGTGGAGTGCCCGGTCGTCGAGACCGACGCCGAGTCGCTGCTGCGCGACGCCGACATCACCCTCTACCGGGCCAAGCAGGACGGCCGGGCCCAGTGGCTGCTGTACGACTCGGAGCGCAACGCGGCGACGCGGGACCGGTTCCGGCTCTCCGCCGAGCTGCCCGCCGCGATCGAGCAGTACGAGCTGTTCGTCGAGTACGAACCCATCATCGAACTGGCGAGCGGACGTTTCGTCGGGGGCGCCGCCAACATCCGCTGGGACCACCCGGAGTTCGGCGAGCTGGGTGAGGACAGGTTCCTGGAGCTGGCCGAGGAGACCGGGCTGATCACCCGGCTCGGCAGCTGGGCGCTGGAGCAGGTGTGCGAGCACGCCGCGCGCTGGGCGGACCTGCTGGGCCCGAAAGCGCCGATCGCGGCAGTGCGCCTGTCGCCGCGGCACACCCGCGACCCGGAGCTGATCGCCGACACCACCAGGCTGACCGGGATGATCGGCC
>NZ_JBEOVY010000608.1:0-2080 GCF_040295745.1 Saccharopolyspora sp. NPDC002686 | reverse complement strand
AAGTCATCCAGCGGCGGATGATCCAGGTGGCTCGGACGTCGTCCTCGTTGTAGTGGAGGATGCGGTCGCGCTGGGTCGGGTCCGGGATCCCGCCGCCGAGGCCGACCGCGTCGCGGTACCAGCGCATCGAGTTCTCGCCGCTGGCTTCGGCGTCGCGCCAGGTGAACCCGGCGCTCGGCGCGATCACCTTCAGCCCCTTGCCGTTCGGGCACAGGAACTGCTCGCGCACCGAGGCGAACAGGTCGACCCACTCCGAGGAGCGGATGAACTTGCGGACCTCGGCCACCGACGGCACGCCGGGCTTGCCGGCGAAGCGCTCGGCGGAGGCCAGCATCCAGCGGTTCTCCGCCAGCTCGTTGTAGCAGTAGGCGCGGAAGGTCAGGCCGTTCTCGCGGGCCGTGCGGCGCACCGAGCAGAACCAGGTCCAGAACTCGGCGAAGGAGCGGCCCTCGTCGTCGGAGGGCAGCGGCTCCCAGCTGACGAACGCCCGGTAGCCCTGCTCCTGGCCGATGTCCGCGCCGGACAGCCAGCAACCCCACAGGTAGGCGCCGGAGTCGCCGTAGCTCTCCATGTCCACGTCGACCTCGACGTCCGCCCGCGGCACCGACAGGTCGCGGACCCGCCGCACCAGCGGCAGGTCCTGCAGCCACGCCTTGGCGAGCAGGATCGCGTCGGTGTTGCGGACGCCGGTCAGCGGCAGCTCGTCGGCCCGCTCCAGCGGCGTCGCCGCGAGCTCGTCCACAGTGGACACACCGATGTCGCGCAGCGCCACGGCGTCCTCGCCGCGCACCACCAGGCTGACGTCGCGCCGGTCGTGCAGCTGCTGCTCGCAGACCGGCCACCACGGGCAGCCCTTGCACTCGTTGATCCGGGAGGGCTGCGCGAGCGGCTCGGCGCCTTCGGCGGCCGCGGTGGCCACCGCCAGGCGGTCGGCGAAGCGGGCCTCGTACTCGGTCAGCGCGGTGCGGCCCTCCGGCCAGTTCGGCGCCGACAGGTCGTGCCAGACGACGACGTCGGCCTCCACGCCGATCACGCCGCCGCGGAGCGCGTCCGCATCCATCCCGCAGGCCTGCAGCATCCGGACCGCGTGCGCCAAACGGAGCAGGTCGCGCGGCTGAGGGCGCACCTTGCGGGTCTCGTCGATCGAGGACGCCTCGGGGACCGGGCGCTCCACCGGCGACACGCGCGCCCCGCGCCCCGGGTCGGTGATCTTGTGCCGGACCACCAGCACCGGCAGGTAGCCGTCGCCGCTGCGCACCAGCAGATCGACCGAACCGCGGCGCCCGTTCTCCCTGTCGGAGGGCAGCTGAGCCGCGGAGATGTACCGGGTCCCGGCGCGCATCGCGGCCAGCGTGAGCTCCGCGCGATCGGCCACCGCGCCGCGCGGGATCTCGGTCCAGTCCTCGCCGTGCAGCCGGCCGAGCAGCTTCGCGACGGCTCGGCGGTGCTCCGCGGCGTCGGCGATGCGCTGCTCGATGCCCAGGTCCAGCGGCGCTTGCGGCTGGTCGCGCATCGACGGATCGTTCTCCAGGTGCACGCGTCGACGACAGCGCGTCACCACGCCAGCCTCGAGCAGCACCTCTTCGTTCACGGGTGAAGCGTATGCCGTCGCCATGACACCTGCGCCCATCACCCCGTCTAGACGGCCGAGCCGCCCGTGCACCCGTCACCCGCCCCGGGGAGGCGCACCGGCGCGTGATCTGACAGATCGTGGCGCTGCTCATAGAGTTGATCGCAGCGCGAACAGGGAGGTTCCGGTGAGGAAACGCACGAAGCGGGTTCCGACCGAAGGCCGCCGCACGGTCAAGGCGGCGAAGAAGGCGGACAAGAAGGCCGCCAAGGCGATCAAGCGCGGCGAGCACGGGCACATCACGCCCAGCAACGCCAAGAAGGCGATCGGCGTGGCCAAGGTGGTCGGTCCGGTGCTGCTCCCCTTCGCGATCCGCGCGGTCTCGGCCGTCCGCGACTACCTGGACCGTGCGCGAGCGCGACGCCTGGGCGTCCCGGTCGACGACCTGGGCACCTACACCGGTCGCGGCGCGGCGCTGCACGCGCGCATCGCGGGCGACACCGACGCGCT
>NZ_JBEOVY010000607.1:0-2111 GCF_040295745.1 Saccharopolyspora sp. NPDC002686 | reverse complement strand
GCGCATCTCGTGCTCCCGATCACGCGATCGAGGTCACGCCTCGAACTTGTAGCCCAAGCCACGCACCGTGATCAAGTAGCGCGGATCGGCCGGGTGGTTTGGACGAGCAGGCCGGGGTGTTCGGTGCCGCCGATCGGGAGCGTTTCGGCTCGTTCGAAGCGGAACGCGTCCATCGCGAAGACGTGCTGCACGCTGCCGTCGTCCTTGCGGTACCAGCCGTCCGGCACGCACGACTGGACGTCGGGGGTGCCGCCGACGACGAGGTTCAGGTCCCCGCCCAGCACCGCCTGGGTGCCCAGCGCGGTGGCGATCGAGGTCAGCTCGCGGCACTGCTCGGCCGCCACTTGGCCGTCCTCCTGGGACAGGTGCGAGGTGCACGCGGAGACCTGCGAGTACGGCACGCACAGCAGGACGCGCTGCACGCCGCTGCCGTCCTGCGCGGCGAACTGCCGCTCGACCGGTTCGCCGGGGGCGCCGAGGTCGGGGTGGGTCAGGATCGCCACGCCCGCGTCGCCGCGGCCGTCGTGGCACTTGGCCGGGGCGCCGGTGTTCGCGTCGCCGACCGGGGTGAACTCCCAGCCGTAGCCGGTTTCCGCGGTCATGCGGGTGATGTCGGAGGCGCAGACCTCGTTGAGCGTCACCACGGCCGGCTGCCGCTGGTGGATGGTGTCGATCGCGGCGTCGACGGCCTGGCCGGGGGCGCTGCAGGCCTCGTCGCCGCTGTTGCAGAGGTTGAGCTGGAGCACGTCGAAGGATCGGGCGGCCGGGGCCTGCGCGTGCGCGACGGGGAGCACGGCGGTGAAGGCGGCGGCGAGCGCGGCCACCAGCCAGAGCACGGTCGAACGACGGGGCATCGTGACCTCCTTCGGGGTTTCGGCCTTCGCCGAAGGGCACGTTGAAGTCTGCGCACCGGCGCAATTCCGCTCGACCGCTGGATGGGCTAGTGGCGACTTCTCGTCACCTGCGCGTTGGGCGGTCGCCTGGGACGACGATTTGATCACGGACAGTGATCATCTGGTCGGCGTTTCGTGGCTTCCAAACCGGTTCGCCGTACCGGTTGACCAGTGGTGCGCGCCACATGAGACTGAGTCGCACTCGGACGGTGTGGGCAAACGACCCACGGGGATGCGGGAGGTTCGTCGGAATTCCTTTCGTCGCTTCGGTGCTCGACCGCCAGGTTTGCCGAACTCGGCGGGCGGTGGCGGCTGCGGCGGCGGAAAAATTTGATGGCTTCGCAACATTCAGCGTTGGGATTACGCCCGATCGGGTGGCACCATTCAACGACTCAGGTCCTCACCTACTAGGAGTGACATCGTGGCGCGTCGTCGAGGAGCACTTCGAGCAGCCGCTCTGCTGCCCGCCCTGGCCTTGGCCGTGGCGGCCGCGGGGTGCGCGCAGCCGACCGGAGGTGGTGGCGGCGGCGACGCCGCGGGCGGTCCGGTGGAACTGATCGCGCCGGGCAAGCTCACCACCTGCACGCACCTGCCCTACGAGCCGTTCCAGTTCCCCAAGGACGGCAAGATCGTCGGTTTCGACGTCGACCTCGTCGACCTGGTCGCCCGCGACCTCGGCGTGCAGCAGAACATCGTCGACGCCCCGTTCGACGAGGGCATCCAGTCCGGTGAGTCGCTGAACAGCAACCAGTGCGACGTCGCGGCCGCGGCCATGACGATCACCGATGTCCGCAAGCAGAACCTCGACTTCTCCGACCCGTACTTCGACGCCGAGCAGGCGCTGCTGGTCAAGAAGGACTCCGGCATCACCGACCTGGCCCAGATGCGCGGCAAGAAGCTCGGCGTCCAGGTCGGCACCACCGGCCAGGAGTACGCCGAGAAGAACAAGGACCAGTTCGGCTACGAGGTCGTGGTCTTCGACGACCTCGCGCTGCAGGAGACCGCGGTGCAGACCGGTCAGGTCAACGCCGCGATCAACGACAACGGCGTGCTGCTGAACTTCTCCAAGAACAACCCGGACACCCAGGTGACCACGGAGTTCGCCACCGGCGACAAGTACGGCATCGGGGTCCGCAAGGGCAACACCGCGCTGCTCCAGAAGGTCAACGAATCCCTGAAGAAGGCCAAGGAATCCGGCGAGTACGACGCCATCTACCA
>NZ_JBEOVY010000606.1:0-2128 GCF_040295745.1 Saccharopolyspora sp. NPDC002686 | reverse complement strand
TCGGTTCAGCGCCCTGCCTGACGGCCTCGGACACCCTGGGCTTCAGCATCGACGACCACGACCGACAGGGGGCGCCGCGCCGCGGCAGCACCCCTGGGGTCGCCGAGCGCGCCCTGGTCGATGCGGGCCGTCTGATCGCCGCTCAACGGTGTCCTCCTCGTGTCTGCGCCCGGGATCCGGGGCCGCTGCGCGCGCCGCGCGCGCGGGTGTCCCCGCCTCCCGGCGTGTTGCCGCCGTGCCGGAGCCCTTCGCACCCGGTCGGCTTCGTGGGGTGGGTCGTGCCGGGCGCCGCTTGGCCGGCGGCCGGTACGGCGCCGGGGTCGGCAGCCGCAGCAGCTTGCCGACGCGGCCCGGTCCCAAAGACCGTAGCGCGGCGATCGCCTCGGGTTCGTTCCGGGCGAAGTTCGCCAGCAGCCCGAACACCAGCATGCTGGTGACCACCGAGGATCCGCCGGAGGAGATCAGCGGCAGCGGCAGCCCGGTGGTGGGCAGCAGGCCGACCACGTAGCCGATGTTGATGACCGCCTGGCAGACCAGGAAGGTGGTCAGCGTCGCCGCGACCAGCCGGATCCACGGGTCGGTGTTGCGGAACGCGATGCGCATGCCCACGTAGGCGACGGTGCCGAACAGCACCAGCACCATCGCGCAGCCGACGAAGCCCAGCTCCTCACCGATCACCGCGAAGATGAAGTCGTTGTGCACGTTGGGCAAGTACTGCCACTTCGACCAGCCCTGCCCCAGCCCGCGGCCGAACAGCCCGCCGTCGGCGAGCGCGTAGAGCGCCTGCAGGGCCTGGTAGCCCTGGCCGGACGGGTCGCCCATCGGGTCCAGGAACGAGGTGATCCGCGCCATCCGGTAGTCGGCGACCATCGACAGCGCCACACCGGCCGTCGCCGCGCCGAGCAGCATCACCACGAACAACCGCAGCGGCGCACCGGCGAACCACAGCAGCGCCAGCAGCACCGCGAACAGCGTGATCGTCGAACCGAGGTCGGGCTGCAGCATCACCAGCGTGAACATCAGCAGCGCGGCGGGCACCACCGGCACCAGCAGGTGGCGGTACTGGTTCATCAGGCCGCGCTTGGTGACCAGCACGTGCGCGCCCCACAGCGCGAAGGCGACCTTGGCGAACTCCACCGGCTGGAACGACACACCGGCCACCACGAACCAGCTCCGCGCACCGTTGAGCTTGGTGCCGAGCGGCGTGAGCACCAGGGCGAGCAGTCCGAGGCAGATGGTGAGCAGGATCAGGCTGTGGCGGCGCATCAGCTTCACCGGCACCCGCAGCGCCGCGTAGAACAGCACCAGCCCGGCGATGCAGTACATCACCTGCTTGCTGAAGACGCTGTAGGACGAACCGTCCTTGTTGAACGAGTCGACGCTGGAGGCCGAGAGCACCATCACCAGGCCGAAGACCGTCAGCAGGCCGAAGACCGCGAGCAGCAGGTGGAACGAGGCCAGCGGCCGGGTCAGCCAAGCGGTCAGCGGGGACAGGACGGTCAGACCGGTCCGCTTCGGGCCGCTGCGCGCGGTCTTGGTGGCGGTGGGCACGGCAGATCACCCGCCGTGCGCGGGCGCCGTCGGGGTGTCGGCCAGAACCTCGCGCACCGCGTCGGCGAAGGCGCGACCGCGGTGGGCGTAGTCGGTGAACATGTCCATCGACGCGGCGGCCGGGGCGAGCAGCACCACCGAACCCGGACTTGCGAACTCGTGGGCCAGCCGGACAGCTTGCAGCATTCCCGCATCGTCCCCCGCCGACACCTCGCGCACGGGCACATCCGGCGCGTGTCGGGCCAGTGCGGTGGCGAACTGCTCGCGATCGCGGCCGATCAGCACCACCGCGGCGAGCCGGTCGGCGTTGGCCGCGACGAGCTCGTCCACGTCGGCGCCCTTGAGCAGGCCGCCGGCGATCCACACCACCTCGGGGTGCGCCCGCAGCGCCGCGTCGGCCGCGTGCGGGTTCGTCGCCTTCGAATCGTCCACATAGGACACTCCGGCGGCTTCGGCCACCGGGACCGACCGGTGGGCACCTAGAGGCTGGCGCGGTGGAACAGCGCCGCGCAGTAGCAGATCGCGCCGATCCCCCACACCAACCACGCCTTGCGCGATGAGGTGCCGTGATCGGCCC
>NZ_JBEOVY010000605.1:0-2147 GCF_040295745.1 Saccharopolyspora sp. NPDC002686 | reverse complement strand
CACTTTCAACCGAGCGTAAACACCCACCACCAGCGCATTCCGCCGTTTTGGTGATCGTCGGACCAGAGCCGTTGGGTGATCTCGATGCCGTCGGTCTTCAGCGACTCCAGCGACAGGGTCGGCAGGAAGAACGCGTCGGCCCGACCGGCCTGCACCGCCTCGATTCCGCTGCGGCCGTCCGGGATGTTGACGATCTGCCCGGCGGGCACGTTCTGCGTCTTGAGCGCGCCGTCCTCGAAACCGCCGGGCAGCACCGCGACCTTCACCGCCGGATCGGCTTTCACCGCCGCGACGCTGGTCAGCTTCTTCGGGTTGCCCGCGGGCACCGCGAAGGACTCGGTGGAGACCAGCTGCGGTTCGGAGTAGCGGAGCTGGCTGCAGCGCGACTGCTTCATGAACAGCCCGGCGGCGATGATGTCCCACCGGTTCGCCTTGAGCCCGGGGATCATCGACTCGTACGGCGTCACCACGCCCTGGACCTCCGGGATGCCCATCCGCTTGAGCACGGCGGCGACCACATCGGGCTCGGCACCGGTGACCGTGCCGTCCGGTTCGATCTTCGTGTAGGGCGGTTCGTTGGCGATGGCTATCCGGGCGAAGCCCTGCTTCTTGATCTGGTCCAATGTGGATCCGGCGGGCTGTCCCGTGCCTGGCTGGGTGAAGCTGCAACCGGCGAGGAAACCGGCCACCGGCAAGGCCAACGCGGCCGCGCCACCGGTGCGGAGCATCTGTCGTCGGGAGATTTCGTTCTTGCGCATCGGCTCACGCCTCCCTCGCGTGCATCGCCCATTCGGGGGATGCGTTGCGCAGAGACGCTAGGCCGCGCCAGTCGCAGGTGTCAACGCGAACATTGTTGACAACAGGTAACCGCCGAGTTGAACCGAACGGCGGTACGAAATTTCGCGGGGTGGCGAATTACCAGCGCAAACGCACCGGGTTCATAGCACGATCAGGGCGGTGACCAGCACCGACACCGCTCTCCGACTAGTCCGATCCGGCGAATTCTCGTCCGTCCATAGTGTCCTGGAAGACCACCGCGAAATCGAGGTAGGCTGCACTCCGCACATCGACGGGAAGGCATCGCAGGCATGAGCGCTTCGGCGTGTTCCCCGGCTGTGCTGAGCGGCCGGTTGCGGGAGTGCGATCGGTTGCTGCCCAGGCCGCGGACCGTGCCGTCGTCGAGCCTGCCGACGGTGCCTTGGGCGGAGTTCTGCGATCCCGCGGGTCCGTGGTTGTCGCGTTGCGCAGCGGAATGGCAGGAACGCGGCGGATTCCGGCATCAGCGGGCCGGAATCGTGCTGGTGGCGTTCCGGTTCGGCTGGCTCGCCTGCTGCGCGACGGTGCCGGAGCACTACCTCGGCGCGGCCGTTCCCTCGCTGCGCGACCTGCACGTCGCCGTCACCGCCGAAGGACGCCTTTCCGCGCTGCGCCCGTCGGGTGCGGAGGCCGGGCGCACGCCGCAGGAGTGGTGGCGGGACCTCGCCGAGGCCTTCGAGCCGTTGACCGAGGCCCTGCACGCGCTCGGCGGCCCGTGCCCGGAAAGCCACGAGTACTGGGGAAATCCGGTTGGTTCGGTGGGCACGGTGCTCTGGCGGTTGCAGCGCGCGGGAATGCCCGGCGACGCCATCGCGACAGCCCGCGAACTGCTCGCCGCCACCGGTCGCGAACACCTGCTCGACATCACCCCCACCCGCAACCCGTGGCCCCGCCGAACGACCTGCTGCCAGTGGTGGCGAGCAGGCGGCGGCTACTGCGACGAATGCGTCCTCTGGAACTCGGCCTCCCGCGTCAGCGGTTGATCAGCTCCCCACCGCGGCTCGTGTTTGGCGGGCGATTTCGAGGTCTTCGCGGGCCTGGACGACTGCGGTGCGGACGGGCGCTCCGATCCCGGTGATGTCCGCATCGGCCGAAGCGGCCTCGTTGCGCTGCGGATCCAGCGCCACGCCTGCGAAGGACAGCGCTTCGCACACCGCGGCCCGCACCGGCGGCTGGTGCTCGCCGATGCCGCCGGTGAACACCAGCAGGTCCAGGCCGCCGAGCACCGCGACCATCGCTCCCGCGTGCCGCACCAAGCTGCGCCGGTAGACGTCGAAGGCCACCGACGCGTCTTCGTCCCCGCCGGAGCGCGCCGCCAGCACCTCGCGCAG
>NZ_JBEOVY010000604.1:0-2149 GCF_040295745.1 Saccharopolyspora sp. NPDC002686 | reverse complement strand
CGGGGGCGGGGGGGTTTGTTTCTGTGCGGCCACCACCCCCCCAAAACCCCCCCCCCACCCCCGGGCGACTCAGCCCTCGAAGCGGCCCGCCTTGACGGCGGTGACGAATAACCGCCACTGGTCGGCGGTCGTCGTGAAGTACCCGGCGTCAGGGGTCTTCGAGTCCCGCACCGCCGCGCCGGACTCAACCCGCCCGACCTCGACGCAGGTTTCCTGCTGAGCAGAGCGACTGGACTTCCGCCAGCCTGTTGGTTCCACTGCCGACATCAGCCGAGCTCTCCTTCGATCGCTTCCAAACGGCTGGCGATGAGCTCCAGTGATTCCTTTGGGCTCAAGGCACCTTCGCGTAGGTTATCCGCTGCTTGGCGGTAGTCGTTAACGTCTTTCACGTTACGAAGGAACGCCGCTGTTCGGAAATGTTCCAGATGCACGATCGGCTTTTGGTCGTCGAACTCGAACAGGATGAACGGGCCAGCATGCGCTGGATGCCAAGCCGTGGCACCAGAAGGCATGATCTGGATCGTCACGTTCTCGCGCTTCGACATCTTGATCAGGTATCGAAGTTGATCGGCCATCACCGCAGCTCCGCCGATCCGTTCATGCAGCGCCGCTTCCGCGATCAGCGCGGCCAGGTGTGGGCCGCCATCGCTGTCGAGGATTTCCCGACGGCTGAGCCGGAACGCGACTCGAGTTTCGATCAGCTCTGGCGGCAAAGTCGACATCACGGCTTGCATGTACTCGCGGGTCTGCAACATCCCCGGAAACACAAGAACCTGCACATCCGTGATCCGCGTGGCAGTGCGCTCGAACTCGATCAACGCGGCGAGCTCTTCGCGAATGCCGGGGACTCCAGATGTGAGCCAGTTGGGGTCGCGGACCGTACGCGCCATCTTGACGATGCGTTCCTTCTCCGCACCAGTCACACCAAGTGCGGTCAGGAGACTCGCAGTGTCCTCTGGGGACGGTGGCTTCAACCCGGACTCGTAACGCCAGACCGTTGTGTGGCCAACGCCCAGGCGGCGTCCCAACTCGCGAACACCCAAGCCCGCAGCTTCTCGGAGTTGGCGCAGTTCAGCGCCCAGAACACGGGCACGGGGATTCGTCTTGGCGGTTCGGGCCATGAACCGATCCTAACGAGCAAAGATCCAGGTAAGAACCCTCGACCAGGTGATTGCCAAGGTGGTTCAACATCGACAAAGTGGTTCCAGGAACCACTAGCCAGTTCTCTGAACCACATTCGAGTTTCTGGGGGTCGCCGATGTATCCGTTTCATTGGGTGCCTGCTGCTGGGCAGCGGCATGCGAGTTTGGCCGAGAAGGCCGTTGGGTGTGCTTATCCGAGCGGGACCGAGCTCGAAACGCTGTGCCAGCAGGTGGTTTCCGCGGACAACAGCGAGTTGGCCTGGTTGTGGGGCACCTGCGTCGAGTGCAACCGGGAGGCTCGGCGGCTCGCCGGTGTCGAGCCGTGAGCTCGAAAACCGCCACCCTGGCGGTGTTCCTGCGCCGCGCCCAGTGGCTCATCGACGACCTCGCGTTCAGCGCCGGAGCCGATCAGCTCGACACCGCCGACGTAGATGCGACGGCCACCGCCCTCGAAGAAGTCGTCCACCTGCTGCGGGAGATCCCGCCGACCACGATCGACCAGCCAGGAGGAACCAACTGATGTCCCCGGTGCTGACCGCCCTGGCCTGCCTGTTCTCGCTGCTCACCGGCATGACGCTGATGCACGTCCACCGCCGGCGGCTTCCCCAGCACGCGGGTGCGGGCGAAGGCGCGACGAACGTCTGGCAGCTGATCGAGCACGTCGAATCCGAAGCCCGCCGCGCCGATTCCACCGGCAGGCACCACCTCCGCGAGCCGTCCCCGGAACCACCACCGCAATGGCCGGAAACCCCACCTGAAGCTCCGCCGCTGGAACTCCAACACCGCGTCCTGGAATCCCTGCGACGCCTCTGAACCCGGCTCGATGCACCTCCCCCGAGCATCGAGTCGAGCGGCCGGGCGGGATCGCTCCCCTCCCCGACACCGCCCGGCCGCACCCCCTCCGTCCCCTGGGTTCCGCAAAATAAAATGAAATAGGTCAAACAATATGCAATGAATTTTGGGGACTCCGAGAGGAAGCGCAGGTCAGGTTCGGGGTGGTAGGGGTC
>NZ_JBEOVY010000603.1:0-2157 GCF_040295745.1 Saccharopolyspora sp. NPDC002686 | reverse complement strand
CGGGCCATCGCCGTGCTCGGTTCCGTGGTGATGCTCTGGAGCACCGAGGCGCTGCACGGCCTGTCCCCCGCGCTGATCGCGCTGGGCGGCGCGCTGCTGATCACCTCGCCGCGCTTCGGCACCGTGCGGATCGGCGCGGCCATCGGCGAAATCCCCTGGTCGCTGCTGCTGTTCATGGCCGCGACCGCCGCGCTCGGCTCCGCCCTGACCTCGTCCGGCGCCGCTAGCTGGATCGCCTCGGAGGTCCTCTCCGGCGACGACGCGCTGACCCTGCTGATCGCGGTCGTCGTGCTCAGCACCGCCGCGCACCTGCTGGTGCAGTCGCGTTCCGCGCGGTCCTCGGTGCTCATCCCGCTGGTGGTGCCCGCCGCGATCGCCGTCGGCGCGAACCCGGTCGCGCTGGCGTTCGCCTCGACCGCCGCGGCCGGTTTCTGCCACACCCTGCCGTCCTCGGCCAAGCCGGTGGCCATGTTCGCCCGGCTCGACCAGGTCCCCACCTACGAGCCGCGCGACCTGCGCAAGCTCTCCGCGCTGCTCGGTCCCGCGTTCGCCGCTCTCGTCGTCCTGTTCGCCCTGTTCGGCTGGCCGCTGCTCGGCCTGCCGCTCGTCTGACCGTCCACAGTGGAGGAGATTGTCATGCTGCGCTTCGCCGTCGCCCCGAGCGGTTTCAAGGAGTGCCTGGCCGCCGACGCGGTCGCCGCCGGCATCCGCACCGGCATCCGCCGGGTGGTCCCGGGCGCGATCGTCGACACCATCCCGCTGATCGACGGCGGTGAGGGGTCGGCGAGCCTGCTGGCCCGGTCGACCGGCGGCGAGCTGGTGCCGGTCACCGTCACCGGGCCGGTCGGCGCACCGGTGACGGCGCACTACGCGCTGCTCGACGAGCGCACCGCGTTCGTGGAAATGGCTGCTGCCGCGGGGCTTTCGCTGGTGCCGTCGGATCAGCGCGACCCCGGCGCCACGACCAGCCGCGGTGTCGGCGAGCTGATCGCCGCTGCGCTGGACTCCGGCGTGGAGAAGATCATCGTCGGCTGCGGCGACTCCGGCACCTGCGACGGCGGATCGGGTGCGCTGCAGGCCCTGGGCGCGCGGGTGCTCGACGTCGACGGGGCGGAGATCGGCGGCGGTGGCGCTGAACTGCTGCGCGCCCGGCGGATCGACGTCGACGAGCTGGACCCGCGACTGTCCGAAGTGGAGTTAGTGGTCGCGGTGAACCCCGAGAACGCGCTGTGCGGGCCGAACGGCGTCGCCCGCCGCTACGGACCGCAGAAGGGGGCTTCGCCGGAGCGGGTCGAGCAGCTGGCCGCCGCCATGCAGATCTGGGCCGACCTGCTGCGCAAGCACAGCGGGATCCACTGCGCCGAACTGCCCGGCGGCGGTGCCTCGGGCGGCCTGGCGGCGGGTCTGGCCGGCGTGCTCGGCGCGCAGCTGCAGTCCCGGTTCGACGTGTTCCTCGAGAGCGCGGACCTGGACCGCCGGTTGCGCGAAGCGGACCTGGTGATCACCGCGGAAGGCGCCATCGACGCGTCCACCGCGCTGGGCAAGATCCCGACCGAGGTGGCCCGCCGCGCGAAGCTGCACAGCCGTCCGGTGATCGCCCTGTGCGGCACCATCGGCCCCGGCGCGGACACCAGCTACGACCACGGGATCGACGCCATCACCGGCATCCTGACCGGCCCGGTGGACCTCGCGGACGCGATCACCCGAGCCCCGGACCTCATCGCCGACGCCACGGCCCGAACCCTCCGGATGCTCCTCCTCGGCACCACCCTCCGAGCAGCCTGACCCTCCACAAAGGACCAATCCCCCGGCGCGTCATGCGCGCCCGACACACCGGAGGGACGCAAATTCAATGGAAATCGGACCTCCAATTTCCATTGAATTTGCGGAAGTCACCCCCAGGAACCGGATCCACGTTAGCCCGGCAGGGGGACGGGGAACCGCAGTTTCAATTGAAACTGCGGTCACCCCTGCCTGCGATCTGCAGTTTCGATGAACCTTTTTCATCCTGCCCAGACTGTGACCGCGAGGCACGACCGGCACCGCGCGGCAAGAGTCGCATGCGCCGCCAGGCGCATAGCCCACCCTCGCAGCTTGCGCCGCCGCGGGTTCTCAGCGTTCGCCTGGCGAGGACGGCCCGACTGCCGTGTATTGGCA
>NZ_JBEOVY010000602.1:0-2182 GCF_040295745.1 Saccharopolyspora sp. NPDC002686 | reverse complement strand
GACCAGCCCGGCCCCTCCTGCGACGGCAAGATCGCGAGCAGGGGAAGGTCGGGCACCGGCCCGGGCGTGGCGTGCAAGGGCTGCACCGTCAGCCCGCCCAGCGACAGGCCGGTGCCGGCGGCGAAGGCCCAGCCCGCCAGCACTCCGTTCGGCAGGTACAGCAGCGACAGGAGGGAGGTTCCGATCGCGTCACCGGCAGCGCCGGATCGCGCCATCGAGGCGACCATGTCCGGCGCCGAGGCGCAGATCCCGACCAGCAGCACCACACCGCCGGCGGCGACCACCGCAGAGAGTGCGAGCAGACCGATGCGCAGGCCTGACCACACCTCGGCCTCGACCCGTTCCCAGACCAGGTAGATGAGCCCGCAGCGGTTCGCCACGCCTGCCGCCGAGGCGGCGGTGGCGGTCAAGCCGCAGCTCAGGAAGGCATCGACCGGGACGGCGCGGAACGGTCCGGCCAGCACGAGGGCGATGGCCGCGCCGACGAAGGCGTGCACCAGGCCCATGGTCGCGATGACCGGCCACGCCTGGTCCGGTCGTCGCAGCCTGGAACGCCGCGCCACCCAGGCCGAGGCGGCCGCGATCAGCAGCATCACGGCCGCGGTCGGGAGCAGCGGGAGCACGCTCAGCGGTGCGCCCGTGATCGTCAGCGCGGACTGGTGCAGGACCAGCCACCCGGGCAGCGCGGCCAGCAGCACCACGAGCGGGCTGAACCCGGCGTTGCTGGCGGTGGCCGTCACCAGGGCGATCAGTCCGGCCGACAGCAGGTAGCCGAGGACCAGGACGGTGCAGGTCGCGCCGATGAGCAGCCACCAGCGGAGGCCGAGCCTGCGCTCGCGGGGGCCGTCGGCGATGGCGTGGGGAATCGACTCGAGCACGGACACGTTGCCGAATGTCGCACCACAATTCCGCCGAACGGGTCACAACACGCCGCCACCTCCACCCATCGGGCGACACCGAACGTCCATTTAGGACGCTCCCGCGGCCTGTCCCACCGCCCTGCTTCACCGAAAAGAAAGCACGGGCGGCCCGCAGGCCACCCGTGCTCGATCGATCTCCAGCTATCAGAATTCCTGCCGGTTGAGGCCGGGGTGCGGCATCTGCTGGGTGCCCTGCGGGCCGCTGCCCTGGCCACCTTGACCGGACTGACCGGCAGCTCCCTGGTTCGGCGGACCGTCCTGCCCGGCGGAACCACCCTGACCGGCAGGAGAGCCCTGACCAGCGGGAGCGCCCTGCCCGGCAGGAGCGCCCTGACCGGCGGGGGCGCCGCCCTGACCGGCGAAGCCGGGCTGACCGGCGGGACCGGACGGGTTCGGGGCCGGGGAGCCACCCGAGGACGGGTTCCAGCCGCCCGGCTGCTGCGGCTGTCCACCGGTGGCCGGGCTCCAGCCGCCGCTCGCCGGCGCGAACTGCCCGGGCTTGGCGGGCGGCGCCGCGGGGTTCCACCCACCGGGGCCACCGGGCTTGCCGGGGCCGCCCTGCTGACCGGGCTGGAACGGGCCGGGCTGGCCACCCTGACCGGACGGGCCGGACGGGGGCTTGCTGGCCGAGTCGGAGCTCTGCGGCACGTTGATGATCCCGCCGTCGATCAGCAGGTTCCCGACCACACCGGCGAGCTGCGCGATGGCCAGCAGCAGGAGCAGCACGACGATGCCGCCGGAGGTGCCGCCGATGAGGTCCTGCAGCAGCGCGAGGGTGGCGTAGGCGGACAGCGGCGCGGCGGCGACCAGCAAGTTCGGCGTCTTCGGCACGAAGCGCAGGCCGGCCAGCGCTGCGGAGGTGATGATGGAGAACCCGGCAAGGCTGCCGACGAGCACACCGGCGATCTCGCTGAAGAAGCCGATCAGGTAACCGACCAGACCGGCCCCGGCCGCCACCAGCGCCAGGATCTCCTTCAAGCCGAGTGCGGGCCCGGCCGAGCTGGACTTCCGCGACGGGGGATACGGGGCGGACATGCTGTGGTGACACTCCTCAATAGGCGTTCGGGGAACGAGGACGGGCCAGGCCGACGGTGTCCGCCGACCGAACCCAGTGTGCCGGAAAACGCTGGCACCGGTGTTCGAACGCAGTGCGCATCGGGGGTCGCGCACTCCAGGACCAGGTGACCAGCGGTTCGGGCTCGACGAGCTCTGGCGAGAACGAGCCGCCGAAACACGTGCTACAAGCCGTCGGGGCCGGACAC
>NZ_JBEOVY010000601.1:0-2188 GCF_040295745.1 Saccharopolyspora sp. NPDC002686 | reverse complement strand
TCAGTTTTCCCACCCCCCCCCCCCCCCTACTGCGGGGGGGCGGGCGCCGGTCCCGGCCCCCCGCCGCCCTCCGGCTCACGGTCGGCGGCCGGTGATCGCCACGATGCGGTCCAGCAGCGGGGCGTCGGCGGGGACGTCGACGGCGGTCCCCCAGAGCTCCGGAATCGGGGCTTCGGGCACGAACTCCTCGACGTGCTCCAGGCAGGCGCGCAGCGTCGGTTCGGGCAGGTCGAACGGCTGCCCGGTGGCCTGGGCCAGGTCCCAGCCGTGCACCACCACCTCGGTCAGCGCGATGCGCCCCCACTGGGCGTTGGTCAGCTCCACCCCGGCCGCCGGGGTGCGGCCTTCCCAAGCCGCCGCATCGCCCCAGGCCACGCCCAGGTCCCGGGCGTGCTCGGACACGACGTCGCGCCAGTCCGCTCCCAGCGGAGGGACGGGCTGATCGTCTTCCTCGCGCGCGAGCGAGGCGAACCCCCAGGCCGCCTCGTCCACGTGCGCGACCAGATCGCGCACCGCGTACTCGGCGCACGGCGTCGGGCGGTCCAGCTGCTCATCGGTGATCCCCGCCAGCAGTTCGGTCAGCTGCTCGCAGGCCGGCTTCAGGTCGATCACGGGGCCTCCTCCGGGAACGGATCGTCACCAGGTTCGACCGCCGCGCCCGCGCGGAATCATCGGTTCACCCGAAGCTGCGGAGGTAGGCGTCCGCTCCCCCGGGGTCGAGGAACCAGGTCTGGAAGTCGGCAGGGTCGTCGAAGCCGTCCGCGAAGCGGTTGCGGATCTCCGGGTGCTGCGCCGCCGCGGCCATGATCCGCTGCACGTGCGGCTGGGCGGGGCGCAGCGAGGTGTTCGTCCACGTCACCACGTGCTGCGCGTGCTGCCAGAACCGGTCGAAGCTCTGCTGCATCCAGGAGCGGTCGAACGGCTGCTCGCCGCGCGCCACGATGCTGTCCAAATAGGACTCCGCGCACCGGTTCGCGACGTTGGCGCCCTGCCCGGTGATCGGATCGTTGGCCACCACCGCGTCGCCCATGCCCAAGACCGCTGCGCCGGAAGGGAGTTCGGCGACCGGCTTGCGCACGACCGGGGTCACGCCACCGGCCAGCGTCGCGCGCTCGTCGGTCAGCTCCGCGCCGGTGAACCGCGCGTGCTCCGACGACAGGTGGTCGCGCATCAGCTCCAGCATCCGCGACCACTGCTCGTCCGCGCCGGGCCGATCCGACCAGCAGTCCATCGGGCCGTCCGGAATGCCCTCGTACAGCAGGACATCGCACGCCCCGCCGAAGGTGCAGCCGGGGATGACGTAGATGTCGCCGATGCCGGCGATCGAGTTCGCCCGGAGCAGACCGTCGTCCGGCACGTCCGGGGACGCGGCGGCCCCGCGGACGTAAGCCACCGCCAACGCCCGCTGCGGTGAGGTGAAGGGCGAGTGCTGCGGATCGCGCTCGAAGATCCGGCCGAGCTCGCCCGCACCCGTCGCGACCACCACCAGCTCGTAGCCCGGGGCCAGACCGTCCAATTCGGACGCCGTGACGTTGCGGTACTGCACGTCGCCGCCGCGCTCGGCGAAGAGCTCCAGCCAGCGCGCCATCTTCACCCGCTGGTCCACCGACTGCGCGGGCCGGGAGAACTCGCCCCGCCAGTCCAGCAGGCGCCCCTCCCCCGGCTTCTCGACGGTCTTCCGCAGCCCGGTGATCTGCGGCGCTTCGCCGTCCCAGAAGTTCAGGCCGCGGGCGCGTTCGTTGGCCAGCGCGGTGCCGAACATGGCCTGCGTGGACATCACCCGTCCGCCGCGGATCTGCTCGGGCGTCCGCCCGGAGATCAAGGTCACCTCGTACTGCTGGGCCTGCAGCCCGAGCGCCAGCTGCAGCCCGGCCTGCCCCGCCCCGACGATCAGGACCTTCCGCATCCCCGCGACCACCTTCCCGTCCGATCAACGCCACCCAGCATTCCCGACACACCGGCGCACGTCATGCCGACGTGCAGCAGGGGCGCCAGTTCCAGGCAGAACCGACGCCCCTGCGACCGGGATGATTCAGGGGCCGTCCCCGACCCCAGTTTTTGATCTTTTGCTCTGATTCGCCGCCAGGCGAATAGCCCACCCTCGGCGCTGGCACCGCCGCGGGTTCTCAGACGTCGCCTGGCGAGGACGGCCCAACTGCCGTGTATTGGCATACATAAAGTTGGGCAC
>NZ_JBEOVY010000600.1:0-2235 GCF_040295745.1 Saccharopolyspora sp. NPDC002686 | reverse complement strand
ACCGCACCATCGAGCTGGCACGACGCGCGGCCGCCGACCACGCGGTGCTCGCGCTGTTCCCCGAGCTGGGCTTGTCCTCCTACAGCATCGACGACCTGTTCCACCAGGACGCGCTGCTGGACGCCGTGCTGTCCGGGCTGCGCCGCGTGGTGTCCGCGAGCAGCGAGCTGAACAGCGCGCTCGTGGTGGGCGCACCGCTGCGCTTCGGCGATCGGCTGTTCAACTGCGGAGTGGTGGTCCACCGCGGCGCGGTGGTCGGCGTGGTCCCCAAGAGCTACCTGCCCACCTACCGGGAGTTCTACGAGAAGCGCTACTTCGCGGCCGCCCGCGACGCCCTCTCCGGGCACGTGAGCTTGCTCGGCGACGACGTGCCGTTCGGCAACGACCTGCTGTTCGACGCGCCTCAGCTGCCGGGGTTCACCTTCCACGTCGAGATCTGCGAGGACCTGTGGGTGCCGGTGCCGCCCAGCACCTGGGCCGCGCTGGCGGGGGCCCACGTCCTGGTCAACCTCTCGGCCAGCAACATCACCGTCGCCAAGGCCGACTACCGGCGCCAGTTGTGCGCCGCGCACTCGGCTCGCTGCATCGCCGCGTACCTCTACGCCGCAGCGGGTCCCGGCGAGTCCACCACGGACCTGGCGTGGGACGGGCACGCGCTGATCCACGAGAACGGTGCGGCACTGGCCGAGAGCGACCGCTTCAGCTCCGAGGCGCAGCTGGTCACCGCCGACGTGGACCTGGAACGGCTGGTGCAGGACCGGATGCGGATGACCAGCTTCGCCGACGCCGCGCACGACCACCCGGACCACGTGCGCGGAATTCGCCGGGTGCGCCTGGACCTCGCCCCGCCGGCGGGCCCCGCCGTGCTGCGCCGCGAAATCCCGCGGTTCCCCTACGTGCCCTCCGATCCGGCGACCCTGGGCGAGCGGTGCCGGGAGATCTACCACATCCAGACCCAAGGCCTGGTCCGGCGACTGGCCGCGACCGGCGGCGACAAGGTCGTGATCGGCGTTTCCGGCGGACTGGACTCCACCCAGGCGCTCATCGTGGCCGCGCGGAGCATGGACCGGCTCGGGCTGCCCCGCCGCAACGTCCTCGCGTACTCCCTGCCCGGTTTCGCCACCAGCGAGCGGACCCGCCGCAACGCGCACCGCTTGATGGCCGCACTGGAAGTCACCGCCGGTGAGATCGACATCCGGCCGTCGGCGATGCAGATGCTGCGCGACCTCGACCACCCGGCGGCGCGCGGCGAACCCGTCCACGACATCACCTACGAGAACGTGCAGGCCGGGGAGCGCACGTCCCACCTGTTCCGGCTGGCCAACCAGCACGGCGCCCTCGTGGTGGGCACCGGTGACCTCAGCGAGATCGCGCTGGGCTGGAGCACCTACGGCGTCGGCGACCACATGTCGCACTACAACGTCAACGCCTCGGTGCCCAAGACGCTGGTCCGGCACCTGATCCGCTGGACCATCGACACCGAGCAGTTCAGCAGCACCGCCGGCGAAGTGCTGAAGTCCATCGTGGACACCGTGATCTCACCGGAGCTCGTCCCCGCCGAACGGCCCGGAGCGGAGCAACCGGAGCAGAGCTCGGAATCGGTCATCGGCCCCTACGAGCTGCAGGACTTCCACCTCTACCACCTGCTGCGGTTCGGGTACCGCCCCAGCCGCATCGCCTACCTCGCGCACCACGCGTGGGGCAACCGCGATCGGGGCAGCTGGCCGCCGCTGATCCCGCCGGACGAGCGCAACGAGTACGACCTGCCCACCATCAAGCACTGGCTGGCCGTGTTCCTGCACCGGTTCGTCCAGACCAGCCAGTTCAAGCGCTCGGCACTACCCAACGGCCCCAAGATCGGCTCCGGTGGCGCGCTGTCACCGCGCGGCGACTGGCGCGCCCCCAGCGACGCCACCGCCCGCGCGTGGCTCGACGAACTGGACCGCGACGTCCCCGGCTGACGGTGCCCGGTGGACACCACGACCGCCCTGCTGCACTTCGCCACCGCGCTGCTTCGCGCTCCGGTTGGCCGCGCTGCTCCTGCTGCCCGCCGCCGTGGCCGCGGGGATCGTCGTGACCGGTTGACCGCTCGGTGGGAGCGGGAGCGGAAGTGGGTACTCCGCGAGCACGCCGAGTCCCGGGTGTGGAGCAGTCATGGTCGCAACCAGCATCGATCCGAACCTCCACCGCGCCGTGCTGTTCGGCATGGACGGGGTGCTGACCGACACCGCGCGG
>NZ_JBEOVY010000599.1:0-2247 GCF_040295745.1 Saccharopolyspora sp. NPDC002686 | reverse complement strand
TCCACTGCGGAGCAGTGGACGGAGGCCGAGAAGGCGGAGCAGGCCGAGAGCGCGAAGCGCGGCTGACCGACCAAGGCGAAGGGCGCCTGCTGCCGACCAGAACGGCAGCAGGCGCCCTTTTTCACACCCACACTCCCCGAACCCTGCGACAGTTGCGCCGCCGCGTCGTCAGGGGAACGCAAATTCAATGGAAATCAGACGTCCAATTTCCATTGAATTTGCGGAAGTCCTCCGCAGGTGAGCCGAATTGTCCACAGTGGCCGGTGGGGCGGAACCTGGGTTCGGCGGGGGCGTTTCCGCAGGTGGCGGGTCGTGAGTACTTCGGGGTGCTGGAGCACCCCGAAGTACTCACGAGCCCTGACCAGGCGGAACGTTGATCAGTAGAGGTAGCGCTGGCCCGGATCGACCTTGACGTGGAGGAGGGTCGGGCCCTCCTTGGCTTCGGCGAACTCCTCGGCCAGGGCCGAGGAGAGCTGCTCCGGGGTTTCGACCAGCTTGGACGGGCAGCCGAGGCTCGACGCCAGGGCCGCGAAGTCGATGCCGCCGAGCTCGACGCCGGGGAGCTTGCTGCCGCCCGCCGCCTCGCCCAGGACCGCCACCGCCGCGTAGCGCGAGTTGTCCATGATCACGAAGGTGACCGGCGCCTGCTCCTGCACCGCGGTCCAGACCGACTGGATGCCGTACATGCTGGAGCCGTCGCCCAGCAGCGCCACCGTGCGGCGGCTCATGTCGGCCATGCCGACGCCGACCGCCGCGCAGATGCCGTAGCCGAGCGCGCCGGAGAAGCCGGTGAAGAACCCGCCGTCGGTGGAGCGGATCGGGAAGTGCTCGTGCAGGTCGTTGCGGTGGCTGGGGGTTTCCTCCACCACCGCCGCGTCCGCGGGCAACGCCTCGGCGATCGCGTCGAACACGTACGCCGCGGACATCGGCGTCCCCGCCGACGGCTTCTCCGGCCGCGAGTAGCTCTTCGGCGCGCTGCGCTGCACGTCCTCGACCTGCGCGTTGACCTGGCGGACCGCGTGCCCCAGCGTGCCCAGCACGCCGCGCCCCTCGCGGGCGCGGGCCAGCACCTCGGGGTCGTCGTGCACCAGGAACATCTCCGGCAGCTCGACCTCGCTCTCCCCGCGGTACACGTGGTAGGTGAACGCCGGGGCGCCCCACACCACGACCAGGTCGTACTCGGCCAGCTCCGCGGTGAGCGCCCGCTGCTCGGGCTGCAGGAAACCGGCGAACTGCGGGTGGTCCTCGGGGAAGGAGCAGCGCGGCGACATCGGCGCCACCAGCACGGCCGCCTTCGACTTCTCCGCCAGCTCCACCATCTCGTCGACCACCTGGTCGCCGTCCACCGCGGGTCCGACCACGAACGCCGGGCGCTCGCACTTGCCCAGCGCCTCGGCCAGTTCCGAGATCGCCGCCGGGTCCGGCGCGAAGCCGGGAGTCCGCGGGCGCGCGGGCACCGGAACGCCGGGCTGGTCCCAGTCGTCGGCCGGGATGGACAGGAACACCGGGCCGTAAGGCGGCGTGGTGGCCAGCTGGTAGGCGCGCACCAGCGCGGCGGGGACGTCCTCGGCGCGAGCGGGCTCGTAGCTCCACTTCACGTACGGCTGAGGGAAGTTCGGCGCGTCGGTGGCGCCGAGGAACGGTTCGCCGAACATCAGGCTGCGGGTCTGCTGACCGGCCGTGATGATCATCGGGGTGCGGTTGCGGTGAGCGGTGAAGATCGCGCCCAGCGCGTGCCCCACCCCGCCCGCGGAGTGCAGGTTGACCAGCACCGGCTCGCGGCGCGCCTGCGCGTAACCGTCGGCCATCGCGACCACCGCGGACTCCTGCAGGCCGAGCACGTACCGGAAGTCGTCCGGCCAGCCGGTCAGGAACGGCACCTCCGTGGTGCCCGGGTTGCCGAACACCGTCGTCAACCCGAGTTCCCGAATGAGCGTCCGGGTGATGTCACGGACCGTGCTGTCCTCGCTGCGCACCGAAGCCTCCCTCATCGTTGCAGCACCCCCGCTCACCTGCGAGGTTTCCCTGCAACGACATCACATCGGGAAGTCCGGAACCAGATCGCGTTGGTCACTCTGCGAAGCGCTCGCCCCAGCTGTTGCGCGCGGACCTGCGACGACCGGAAGCGCGGCCGGCCGGGGTGTCCTAAGACACCTGCGGGGGTGGGGGGGGGGTGGGAGAGGCCACCCCCCCGCACCCCCCCACAGCCCCCAAAATCGGGGGGGGGGCGGTTAAGAAGACGGGACG
>NZ_JBEOVY010000598.1:0-2280 GCF_040295745.1 Saccharopolyspora sp. NPDC002686 | reverse complement strand
GTTGTGCGCGGCGACCACCGCCGCAGCCGCCACCGCGGCGCGCAGGTCCCCGCCGGACTCCCCCGCGTAGCGCTGGCGCAGGTAGCGCGCGAACACCCGCTGGTAGCGGTCGATGCTCGCGATCTCCTTGTCGCGCAAGGAAGGCACTTGCCTGGTCAGCTCGAAACGCTTGAGCGAGACCTCCGGTTCGGCCAGGTACATCTCCAGCACCACCTCGGCGGTGCGCCCGAGCACCACCATGGGGTCCGCCTCCGGGTCGGCGCCGTCGAGCAGCTCGACCACCTCGGCCAGGCGCTCGTCGTGCCCGGGGAACACCACGTCTTCCTTGGAGCGGAAGTAGCGGAAGAAGGTGCGCCGGCCGACACCGGCCGCATCGGCGATCTGATCCACGGTGGTCGCTTCGAAGCCCTGCGCGGCGAACAGCTCCAGCGCGGCCAGCGCCAGGGCGCTGCGCACCCTCCGCCGACCGTGCGCAGTGCGGCCGGAACGGGGCTTGGGCGCAGGAGTCACTGCCTCGGGCATGGCCGGAATATAGCACCGCCCCGCGTTGTAAGTGGCACTCAGTGCCGTTACGATGACGGCCGAGAACACCGTCCGCGAGCTGCGCGGACCCGCGACGGACTACCCCCACCAGGCAAGGCGGCGGGAACGAGGAGGCACCCGGTGAACCCGAACTTCGGCACCTACCAGCTGGCCGAGGAGCACGACGCGCTGCGCGAGGCGGTCCGCGACCTGGCCGAGAAGGAGATCGCCCCGCACGCGGCCGAGGTCGACGAGCAGGAGCGCTTCCCGCGCGAGGCTCGCGACGCGCTGGTCAAATCCGGGTTCGCCGCCGTGCACATCCCGGAGGAGTACGACGGCCAGGGCGCCGACTCGGTCGCCACCTGCATCGTGATCGAGGAGGTCGCCCGCGTCTGCGGTTCGTCCTCGCTGATCCCTGCGGTGAACAAGCTCGGCACCATGCCGATCCTGCTGTCCGGCTCCGAGGACCTCAAGAAGAAGGTGCTGCCCTCCATCGCCTCCGGCGAGGCGATGGCCTCCTACGCCCTGTCGGAGCGGGAAGCCGGCTCGGACGCCGCGGCGATGAAGACCCGGGCCCGGCTCGACGGCGACCACTGGGTGCTCAACGGCAGCAAGTGCTGGATCACCAACGGCGGCGAGTCCAAGTGGTACACCGTGATGGCGGTGACCGACCAGGAGAAGCGCGCCAACGGCATCAGCGCCTTCGTCGTGCACGCCGACGACCCCGGCTTCGTGGTGGGACCGAAGGAGAAGAAGCTCGGCATCAAGGGTTCGCCGACGGCCGAGCTGTACTTCGAGGACTGCACCATCCCGGCGGACCGGATCATCGGCGAGCCCGGCACCGGCTTCAAGACGGCGCTGCGCACCCTCGACCACACCCGCCCCACCATCGGCGCGCAGGCCGTGGGCATCGCTCAGGGCGCGCTGGACGCGGCGCTGGCCTACGTCAAGGAGCGCAAGCAGTTCGGCAAGGCGATCGCCGACTTCCAGGGCGTGCAGTTCATGCTCGCCGACATGGCGATGAAGGTCGAAGCCGCCCGCAACCTGGTCTACCTCGCGGCGGCCCGCGCCGAACGCGGCGAGCCCGACCTGGGCTTCATCTCCGCCGCGGCGAAGTGCTTCGCCTCCGACGTGGCCATGGAGGTCACCACCGACGCGGTGCAGCTCTTCGGCGGTGCCGGCTACACCCGCGACTTCCCGGTCGAGCGCATGATGCGCGACGCCAAGATCACCCAGATCTACGAGGGCACCAACCAGGTCCAGCGCATGGTCATGGGCCGCGCGCTCCTCAAGGGCTGAACGAGGTTCTTCCATCCTCGTCGTGCGTGGCGGTGCGGTTGGCGGAAGCCCGAACAGGATGGAAGAACCTCAATGGAACGGGGGTTGGGGCGGCGACGTCCCAACCCCCGCTCTCGCGTCGAGATGACCGCGGGCCCGGCAGCCAGCAGACTGGGAGTCACCAGTCGCTGGACAGGGGGCATGCCATGCACGCGGTACGTGACTTCTTCGCCTTCATCGGCCGGCTCGGCATCGGCATCATCCTGATCGCGCACGGCTGGCAGAAGGTCTTCGACTACGGGCTCGACGCGGTCGGGCGCAGCTTCGCCGAGATGTACGTCCCGCTGCCGCAGGTGTCCGCCTGGTTCGCCGGGCTGGTGGAGCTGGTCGGCGGGATCTTCCTGGTCATCGGGCTGCTGCTGCCGCTGGTCGGCATCCTGGTCGCCATCGAGATGGCCGGTGCGATCGTCCTCGTGCACC
>NZ_JBEOVY010000597.1:0-2286 GCF_040295745.1 Saccharopolyspora sp. NPDC002686 | reverse complement strand
GCGCGGACCGCGACGTCCTCGTGGTCGAAAACGCCTTCGCGCAGCCGCCGGAACCAGCGCGCCATGCCGTTCTCCGAACGCGGCATCCAAGCCGTGGGCATGGCCGAGCTGCGCACCACGTCCGGAGTCTCGCTCAAGCGCCTCTACCAGTGCTTCGCCTCGAAGGACGAGCTGGTCGAGGCCTACCTGCGACGCCGCGACGCGCGCTGGCGGGCGTCGCTGGCCGCGCACGTCGAACGCAGCGGCGAGGGAGTGCTCGCGGTCTTCGACTGGCTGCACGAGTGGTTCAGCGAGCCCGGCTTCCGCGGCTGCGCGTTCCTCAACTCGTTCGGCGAGCTCGGCGGCGTGTCCCCGGCAGTGGCCGAAGCCGCCCAGGACCACAAGCGGGAACTGCACGCCTACCTGCGCGACCTGGTCGACCAGCTCGACGTGGCCGAGCCCGGCGAACTCGCCGAGCAGCTGCTCATCCTGGTCGACGGCGCGATCGCCACCGCCGCCGTGAGCGGGCGAGCCGACGCGGCCCGCACCGCGCGCTCCGCTGCGGCAGCGTTGATCGCAGCTGCATCGTTATGAGCGAAGTCGACCGAACCCCGTGATCTGGGCCACAATCCTTGGTTGAGGCGCGAGCGGGCCAACCCGACCCGCCGGGACAAGGGTGAGGAGGCCACCCATGTCAATCATGCGTGTCAAGTCGGTCGAGCAGTCCATCCGAGATGCGGAAGCACCCGAGTTCAGGCTGCGACGGGTGCTGCGGGCCGTGGACCTGCTGGGCATCGGCATCGGCGCGATCATCGGAACCGGCATCTTCGTGCTCACCGGGGTGGCTGCGGCCACCGACGCCGGGCCGGGCATCTCCATCTCGTTCATCATCTCCGGCATCGCCTGCGGACTCGCCGCGCTGTGCTACGCCGAGTTCGCCTCGGTGGTGCCGGTCGCGGGTTCCGCCTACACGTTCTCCTACGCCTCGCTGGGCGAGTTCTTCGCCTGGATCATCGGCTGGGACCTGATGCTGGAGTTCATCATCGGGGCCGCCACCGTGTCGGTGGGCTGGTCCCAGTACTTCGCGCACGCGCTCGATGCGATGGGCCTGCACCTGCCCGACGCGCTGACCTCGGCGCCCGGCGCCGGCGGCGTCGTGGACCTGCCGGCGGCGATCATCGCGCTGGTCCTCACCGTCGTGCTGGTGGTCGGCATCCGGCTCAGCGCCGCGGTCACCAACGTGATCGTGGGGATCAAGCTGCTCGTGGTGCTGTTCTTCATCATCTTCGGCGCGTTCTTCATCAAGGCCGCCAACTGGTCCCCGTTCATCCCGCCGCACCAGCCCCCGGCCCCCGGAGCCGTCAGCGCCCCGCTGGAGGAGCCGCTGATCAGCGCGATCTTCGGGCAGACCGGCTCGTTCGGGCTCAGCGGACTGGTGGCCGGTGCCGCGCTGGTGTTCTTCGCCTACATCGGCTTCGACATCGTCGCCAGCGGCGCGGAGGAGACCCGGCGCCCGCAGCGCGACATGCCGATCGGCATCCTCGGTTCGCTGGCCATCTGCTCGATCCTGTACGTGCTGGTGTCGCTGGTGATGACCGGCATCGTCAAGTACGACCAACTGGACACCGCCGCCCCGATGGCCACCGCGTTCCAGGCGATCGGCGCCCCGTGGGCCGTCGGGCTGGTGTCGCTGGGCGCCATCGCCGGGCTGACCACGGTGATCCTCATCCTGATGCTGGGCCAGGCGCGGGTCGGGTTCGCGATGAGCCGCGACGGGCTGCTGCCGGTGTGGTTCGCCAAGGTGCACCGCAAGTACCGCACGCCGTACCGGATCACCGTGATCACCGGCATCGTGGTGGCGGTCATCGCCTCGCTGACCCCGATCAACGTGCTCGCCGAGATGACCAACATCGGCACCCTGGCCGCGTTCGCGCTGGTCTCGGTCGGCGTGCTGGTGCTGCGCCGGACCCGCCCGGACCTGCCGCGCGCGTTCCGCGTCCCGTGGGTGCCGGTGATCCCGGTCCTGGCCGCGATCGCCTGCATCTACCTGATGCTGAACCTGGAGGGCTGGACCTGGATCCGCTTCGGCATCTGGATGGTCCTCGGCCTGGCCCTGTACTTCGTCTACAGCAAGCGCAACAGCCGCCTCGGCAGAGGCGAAACCATCGAACAAGCAGCCGAAGACCTCTGAGAGGTTCTTCCATCCTCGTCCTGCGTGGCGGTGCGGGTAGCGGAACCTCAGCGCCCGCCTGGACTCCGGGTGCCCGACTTTATGTATGCCAATACACGGCAGTCGGGCCGTCCTCG
>NZ_JBEOVY010000596.1:0-2302 GCF_040295745.1 Saccharopolyspora sp. NPDC002686 | reverse complement strand
GTGGAACCACGCCCTCCCCGGGATCGGGATCAGCGGTTGGCGTGCGCGTCCAGGACGTAGGAGATCGCCGAGGTGATCTTCGCGGCGAACGGCAGGTTCAGGCTCTCGTCCGGCACGTGCGCGTTGCTGTCCGGGCCGAGCGCGCCGGTCACCACGAACTGCGCCTCCGGGTAGGCGTCCTGCAGCAGGCCCATGAACGGGATCGAGCCGCCGAGGCCCATCGTCCGCCACTCGGCGCCGAACACCTCGTCACCGGCCTGGTCCAGCGCGGTCGACAGCCACGGCGCGAGCTCGGGGGCGTTCCAGCCCAGCCCGGCCTCGGTGTGCCCGAAGGTCACCTTCGCGCCGTAGGGCACGTCGGTGGACAGCTTCTCCTGCACCGCGCGCAGCGCAGCGGCCGGATCGGCGGTCGGCGGCAGGCGGAAGCTGAGCACCGCGGTCGTGTAGGGCCGCAGGACGTTGCCCGCGTCGGCCGGTTCCGGCAGACCGGAAGCGCCGGTGATCGACAGCGTCGGGCGCCAGGTGCTGTTCAGCGCCAGCTCGACCTCGTCCTCGACGACCGGGCGCAGCCCCTCCGGCCACGGCACCGAGTTCCGGATCAGGCCCGGCGCGGCCTCGACCGCGGAGCGCGCCTCGGCGATCCGGTTCTCCGGGATCGCCACGTTCAGCTCGGGCACCAGGACCTCGCCCGTCGCGGAGTCCTCGAGCCGGTCCAGCAGCTGCCGCAGCACGCGGAACGAGCTGGGCACGATGCCGCTGGCCATGCCGGAGTGCAGACCGCTGTCCAACACCTGCACGGTGACCTCCACCGTCGCCATGCCGCGCAGCGAGGTCGTCAGCCACATCCGGTCGTAGTCGCCGGCGCCGGAGTCCAGGCACACCACCAGCGACACGTCGCCGAGCCGCTCGGACAGGTGCGCCAGGTAGGCGGGCAGGTCCGGGCTGCCGGACTCCTCGCCGGTCTCGAGCATCACGACGCAGCGCGCGTGCGAGCCGCCGTGCGCGCGAACCGCCTCGATGGCGGTGATCGCCGCGTACCCGGCGTACCCGTCGTCGGCCGCGCCGCGGCCGAACAGCCGGTCGTCGCGGACCACCGGCGTCCACGGCCCCAGCCCTTCGGACCAGCCGCCCACCGGCGGTTGCTTGTCGAGGTGCCCGTAGAGCAGCACGGTTCCCTCGGCCGCGCCTTCGGTGGCCGGGATGTCCACCAGCAGCAGCGGGGTGCGCTCGGGCAGTCGGACGACCTCGATCTCGGCGCCTTCGATGCCGCGCGCGGTGATCCACCGGCGCACGTGCTCGACGGCGGCGTCGAGATGCCCGGACTCGACCCAGTCGGCGTCGAAGGCGGGGGAGACTGCTGGGATCTCCACCAGCTCCGACAGGCTCGGCAGGACGGATTCGTCCCACACCCGGTCAACGGTCTTCGAAACGGCAACACGATCCACGCCGAGATCCTATGCCCGTCCGGCCTGCCGACGCCGCTCCCCGACGGCTAGCCCGCGGCGGCGCTGCTGCTCGCGAGGATGCGCAGGTGCGCGGTTCAGCTGCTCCCGGCGGAAATGGTCGTGGTGACGGCGGCGGTGGTGATCACCGCGGTCGCCGCCGCGATCACCTGCTCGACCGCCTTGCCGAGGGCTTCGCCCTTGCTGATCTCCTTCAGCCGCTTGCGCTCGGCGCGTTCGAAGCCGAAGCGGTGGACCAGGCCGGTGGCGTGCACCAGCGCCGCGAGCAGCGCCGACCGGTTGTCCAGTTCGCGTTCGTCGCGGGCGATCGAGCGCAGCTCGTCGATCAGCGCGTTGCGCGTCTCCTCGTGCGGGAAGTACTTGTCGTACGGGATGAACAGCGCGGTCCGCTGCTCGTGCCGCATCAGCCCGCGCTCCGCCAGGGCGGCGCAGTGTCGCTTGCGCGCGCCGCGCCGGCTCTGGATGAAGGTCGCCGCCGCCACCGGTTTGCCCCGCGGCCCGGCCTTGCGCTGCAGGTGGGCGATGGCCTCGTCGATCCAGTCGACACCGCTGGGGCTCGGATCGTCCACCTGGATCTTCTTGCCGGTGAACGAAACCCGGCGCTGCAGCACCAGCTCACCGAGCTCGGCGGCACCGGTGTGATCGCACGTCGAGTGGTACGAGCCGTTCTCCCGCTGCAGCAGGACGACGAACGCCTCCGGCAAGGTCAACGAATCCATGCACCTCAGTCTCGCACCGCTCCGCCCACCCCACCCCCGGGCATAAAAAGTAAATATTTGTGGTGGATGAAGAGTTATATAAGGGGGCGGAACACACAGCGGGGGAGAGCTGGCCACGCT
>NZ_JBEOVY010000595.1:0-2311 GCF_040295745.1 Saccharopolyspora sp. NPDC002686 | reverse complement strand
CGACCGTCAATGATCATTTACAGTTTCAATTGAAACTGCGGATCCCAGCCACGGCGGATCGCAGTTTCAATTGAAACTGCGGGTCACCACCAGCGGGAGAGGAGCTCGGCGACGCCGTCCTCGGAGTTGCTGGTGGTGACCTCGTCGGCTGCGGCCAGGGCTGCCGGGTGGGCGTTGCGCATGGCCACGCCGTGGCCCGCCCAGGTCAGCATCGGGACGTCGTTGGGCATGTCGCCGAAGGCGATCACGTCGGCCTGGTCGACGCCGAGGTCGGCGGCCACCGCGGCCAGCCCGGTCGCCTTGTCCACCCCGGCCGCGGACAGTTCGATCAGCCCCGCCGACGTCGAGTAGGTCAGCTGCAGCTGGGAGCCGATCACCGCACCGGCCGTCTCGGCCATCTCCGCGCTCGTCATGTGCTCGTGCAGCACCAGCAGCTTGACCGCGGGCTTGCCGGTCAGCTCGTCGGTCCCGGCGACGCGGATGTCCGAATTCGGCCACACCCGGCGGAAGTCGACCTCGGCGAGGAACTGCTCGTGCGGCCGGTCGTGCGCGCCGTCGGTCGTCCGCTCCACCGCGAACGCGCAGCCCGGCAGCTCGTGGCGCAGCTCGCGCACCACGTCGTGCAGCTCCAGGGACTCGATCACGTGGCTCTGCAGGACCTTGTCGGCAGCGGCGTCGTAGAGCACCGCGCCGTTCGCGCACACCGTCACCCCGGCCACCCCGAGGGCTTCCACGACCATCGGCACCCAGCGCGGCGGACGACCCGTGACCAGCACGAACGGGGTTCCGGCGTCGACCACCCGCTGCACCGTTCGCGCGGTTCGCCCGCTCACCCGCTCCATCGGGTCGAGCAGGGTTCCGTCCACGTCGGTCGCCACCAGGCCGGGTTTGCGCACCCCGCCATCCTGCCTGGTGCGGCTCGCCGGACCCGAACGAGCACCTGCGAACGCGACCCGCGCCACCCACATCACCTGATCGGGTCGATACCGGTGGTGGTCGACCAGTACGGTCGACATGTGCGAGTTGGGATCGTGATTCTGCCGGAGCACCGCTGGTGGGCCGCCGAGCCGATGTGGCGGATGGCCGAGGAGTACGGGTTCGCCCACGCCTGGACCTACGACCACCTGGGGTGGCGCTCCCTTGTGGACAAGTCGTGGTTCGACGCGGTGCCGACCTTGACCGCGGCCGCGATGGCCACCTCGACCATCCGGTTGGGCACGATGGTGGCCTCGCCGAACTTCCGCCACCCGGTGCACTTCGCGCGGGAGCTCACCGCGCTCGACGACATCTCCGACGGCCGGATCACGCTCGGCATCGGCGCCGGCGGCCCCGGCTTCGACACCCAGGTGCTGGGGCAGCCGGAGCTGACTCCGGGGCAGCGCGTCGACCGGTTCGGCGAGTTCCTGGAGCTGCTGGACCAGATCCTCACCCACGACTCCACCGACTACTCCGGCACCTACTACTCCGCGGTGCAGGCCCGCAGGCACCCCGGCTGCGTGCAGCTGCCCCGGCTGCCGTTCGTGGTCGCCGCCAACGGCCCCCGCGCGATGAAGCTGGCCGCCCGGTACGGCAAGGGCTGGGTGACCACGGGCCGCGAGGCGGAGGACCAGGAGGCGTGGTGGCGCTCGGTCGCCGAGCTCTCGCTGCGGTTCGCCGAGGCGCTGGCCGAGCAGGGCCGCGATCCGGCCAGGGTGGAGCGGTACCTGCAGGTCGACGCGGCGCCGGTGTTCTCGATGTCCAGTGTGGAGCACTTCCGGGACGTGGTCGGGCGCGCCGCCGAGCTCGGCTTCACCGACGTGATCACGCACTGGCCGCGCGCCGACAGCCCCTACGAGGGCAAGGAGTCAACTGTCGAGGAGATCGCTTCAGAAGTTCTCCCGGACATTTAGCAACCCCGGCCCGGGCGGTACATCTCCCCGGGCATGGAACAGGCATTACTCGGTCGTCCACGTCGTCTGGTGGAAGACCCCAACGACCCCTTGGAACACCGGCTGCCGCTCGCCGAGAACGTCACGGTCAAGTCCCTCTACATGCTCTGCCCCGGTGGGGCCGGTGGCGTCGAGGAGCGGACCTGCACCGGGGACGAGATGGTGTCCGGGCTGACCCACGGTGAGATCCCGGCGGACAAGATCCAGGTCAACGCCGACGACGAGATCGAGCTGATCCAGGAGCGCTGGCAGCCCTGATCACACCTCCCCGCGGGGCGACGCGAGCAGCGTCGCCCCCCCCGCCAGGTACACGGCGGGCGTTGCGCCCAACGCCGAGATCCGGTGCGGGCCGCGGGGGCGGGATCTGTAGCGGTGCCCGGCCC